>CAYHWZ010000238.1:0-4339 GCA_964359975.1 uncultured Elusimicrobia bacterium
TGGCTGGGGCGAAATCTCCAACCTGCTCATCATCGCACAGAAATCAAACCAGTCCATCGAAACTATCCTCGCGTTGAGGGAACAGAAGATGGGTTGGGGCGAAATCGCCAAAAAGTACGACCTGAAACTGGGGCTGATCAACCGTGAAGTCCACGCAGCCAAACGGGAATTCAAAAAAGTGGAGCATCCGGGCAAACCGGAGAAATTCGAACGTCCCGAACGGCACGACAAAACAGAACGGCACGAACGGTTCCACCCGGGCGAACTGAAAGGCGGCAGACCGGACAAACCCGAACGCCCTGAAAAAGGCCGTCCGGAAAAGACCGGCAGGTAACATTAAGCCGGCACGGCAATCTTGCGGGAAACAAATCCTGCAGATTGCCGGGCACACCGCCGATGATTTATAAAACTATGACACGCACTTGCTGGGTGGCGGCGCTCCTGACTTTGAGCGCCTGCGCCAGTTACCCGCGCACCGGTGACCATCGTCAGAACACGTCCGCTCTCCCGACAAGCGCCGCCGGACTCCTGACCGAGCTGGACCGTGACCTGGACAATGTGGAAAACGATATCCGGCGGCAAAATGCCGGGCTCCGCGAATTTCAAACCCTGACCCATACCCGCGAAGTGCTGCGCGCGATTAAGAGCGCAGATGTTGAATCGGGAAACAAAGAACTGCGGGACCAATACTGCGATGCAATGCTCGGCATACTTACCGATGTAGAAACAGAACTCGGCAGAGCCCGCTGGACTGCGGCGCGCGCATCATTCGCACGGATACGGAAACTTGAGAACGGCCTGATATCCGAACTTGGACTTACCGCTGACGAACGTGTGCGCGTCTGGCTAAAGTCCGCTTTTTGAAAAAGTTGGAGTTGAAAAGGGGGTCACAAAAATGCAGATATCCGTCAAATCAAAAATAATGCTGGCGTTTGCAGCCATGCTCACATTTGTCACACTATTCGCCGGCATCATACTCCAGTCCGAGGACGAACTCGCGGACCAGATGAAAGAAATGGTCCAGCAGAATATCACCAGCATGCGCGTTGCCGAACAGACCAAATATATGGTCGTGCTGCACGACGACCTTGTGTTCCGCTATCTTGCGACAGAAGACCCCCTTCTGCTCGCGGATAGCGGCCGCATGCAGACCAAAATCCTCGACAGTATCCGCCAGATGAAAAACCTCTCGCCCAACCGCACGGAACAGGAACTCCTGCGCGAACTGGAAGACGAAACCGTCCAGTACAACCGCGACGTGAAATCGCTCATCAAGAAATACCAGGCCCGCACACCCGCGCAGAAAAAAAGCATCTTTGAACTGCTCACCAACAATGAGTCCGGTTCCGCGGAACAGGCCCGCAAGAAAAAGCAGGCCACCATCGCCCTGCTCTCCGCCGAGGGACGCACACGCCTCACCCGCGTGTACTCGCTCTGCGAAAAACTCGTGGACATTTCCCGTTCACTCCTGGAGACGTCCCAGCGGCGCATCGAGCAGTCCGTACTTGCGACACAACGCACCACTCTCGTGCTTGGGACCGTTATGATACTCTTTACCGCGGTCATTGCTGTACTGCTTGCCGTCAGTCTGTTGGGACCTTTGCGCGGGTTGATACGCGGCGTTCAAAAAATATCCGCCGGAGAACTGAACCTCGAACTCCCTGTGGAACGCACCGACGAAATTGGCGCTCTCACCATCGAGTTCAACAAAATGGCTGCGCGTCTCAAAACCAACCAGGAACAGCTCCTGAACGAAACCATCACCGACGCGCTCACCGGCCTCTACAATTTCCGATACTTTCAGTCCTATCTGAAAAATGAGATCAAGCGCGCCGCGCGGTACGGACATCCCTTTGCCCTGCTGATCGCGGACATTGATTTTTTCAAGAATTTTAACGACCAGAACGGGCACCAGATGGGCAACGTAATACTGAAACAAGTTGCGGGGATATTAAAGGAATGCCTGCGCGAGGACAGTTTTATCGGACGGTACGGAGGAGAAGAGTTCGTGATTATACTGCCGGAAACAGACGCGCAGGGCGCCCGGTCTGCGGCGGAACATCTGCGCAAAACAATCGAGCAGTCTGTTTTCCCCGGCGAAGACAAACATCCTTCCGGCAGACTGACCGTGAGCGTGGGCGGCGCCTGTTTCCCCAGCGACAGCCACGTGGCGGCTCAGTTAATAGAAAAAGCGGACCGCGCACTCTACGCGGCCAAACGGTCCGGCAGAAACCGCGCTGTGTGGTGCGCAGAAACCGAACCTCTGGAAACCGTGTGAACCCTGACCGGAATTTTCCGTTGGAAGGAGCGCGTCAATGACAAACAGAAGAAAAGGCAAAATCACCGGACTGTATCACCGGCTGGTGCAGAAACACGTTGCGCACGAAAGCCGCCGGACACCCGACCGCAGAAAAGCCGAACAGCGCATCGGCTCCCTGCACACCCATCACGCACACAAGACACATCCGGGATACATTGACAAAGTTATCGAGGAACGACGTATGCAGGACAGGAGGGTGTGAAAGCAGTTTGGTCGGGGAAAACTAGCAATTCGCCGAATTGACGTCCAAGTCAGCAATAATTTCACCCCCTCCTTCATCCTCCCCCCTCGAGGGGGAGGAAAGAGGTGGGGGGCAAAAATAGAAACTCAAATGATCGCTCTCGCTAAATATGTCGATTAAATTATACTTAACTGATTCAGTTATGCTTGTTTTACTCCGCACGCGACCCATGCCTGCCAGTTCAGCTTCACCGCACCATTCTGACGCCGCTTTTCGACTTCATTTATTACAGCCGCTTTCACAGCTTCCTGAGTCGCCGAATCTGACTTGGCCAAAGCTGCCACGACCGGCGCAACAACATCTGTCATGAACTCCCAGTAATGGTGCGCGGAATTGAAACTGATTTCCCCTTTCACTTCCATCTGCCTGGACTGAACGAATTGAGAATTGTTCAATATGGCAGCCAGCGCACCGTCTTGCGAACAGCGGAACAATCCAGGCCCATCCGCGGGCGGCGGCGGCACAGACAGCATTTTATTTACAATTCCCAGAGCCGTTGTAGCCCAATCATTTTTTGGCGGCGGACCCCAGGACGAAACCACAAGCCGTCCCGAAGACTTGAGCACGCGGTTAAGTTCTTTCATGGCCGTGGGCACATCGGGGACAAACATGATACCATGACGGCAAATCACCGCGTCAAAACTGTTGTCCTCAAACGGCAGGCGGCAGGCATCTGCGACGCGCGCGGTATAATTTGTGACGCCATGTTTCTGCGCATTTTGCTGAGCGATGCCGACCATATCTTCCGCCAGGTCAACGCCGGTCACTTCCGCGCTTTGAACGCGTTTGGCGGCGGACAGACCGGGTTCACCTGTTCCCGTAGCAATATCCAGCACCTTGTCGCGCTCTCTTAGTTGGCACACATCCAGCATAGTATCGCCGATAGGACGGAGCCAGGACATCACAAAACTGTCCCACTTTTGCCACCCCGGCGAAAACTTGTTCCAAGTCTTGCGCTGAGTTTCCCGAATTTCGTCAAATGTCTGCATACTTACCTCCCTGGCGGAGTTATTTGTCGGATGTCCTCGACGGACGCTTCACTCCCAATTTCAGTTAAATAGCTTTGCGGGCCGGGCGAAAAGTCAAAAAGTCAGGAGCGGCACCGTTTGCCATTTCCGTCTATTTCTTAATTGGTGGTAATTTGCTTGGAGGTTTAGTATCTGGCCTTTCTCCTAACCCGCCTTTCCTTATGAATCCACCGTCATCTTGCTTTGTATTATCTTTTTTGGGGTCAGCTTGAGGACTCTTTTCGTCGTCCATTTTCATTTAACTCCTCCTATCCTATTCACCATCATAGAACTCAACAGTTTGAATTCCCATACCTGGAGTAATTAAGATACCAGGACCAGAAACCGGGATTGGGGTTCCATTGTCGTCAACATACTGAGCTTCACTGAGAAAAATCTGCATCTTCTCGGAAGAGTCTGAATAGTACTTCGGCCAACCCAAAATTCGCTTTCCATCTTTCAATGTCACCAAGATCCATTTCTTTCGAATATCAGAAAAAACATCCTCCCACACATCAACTCTGCCTGTTCTATTGGTTGCATGAAGTTTCCTCAATGCAATATAATGCCAATCTTTACCAACAATCACTCCTACAATCAATCCTAAGACACTGGAAACAATTGCCATTCTCGGCAAAAATTGAATTGTAAAATCGAAAGCAGCCTTATAGTAATCCATATCAGAACAAACAGCACTTTCAACATCGCTCCATCCAATACAGTTCAATGAAATTAGACTAACAACAGAATAAGAGAGCGATTCCATTATTC
>CAYHWZ010000239.1:0-4335 GCA_964359975.1 uncultured Elusimicrobia bacterium
CGGCAAGGACTCATCACAGCCGAAGAGGCGGAGCGGTCCAACCTTAAAAACATCCTGACCCGCGCGCTCGGTGTGGACGAAGTGACCGAAGTTGACCTGTACGAAATAGATTGGTATGATGATGATATTCTGCTCGCCTGTACGGACGGGCTGAACAAAGTCGTCACGGACGCTCAGATACTGGCCACAGTTCAGCAGATGAAAACACCCAAAATGATTGTCGAGCACTTGATTGACTTGGCCAATGTCGGAGGGGGAGTGGACAATGTCACTGTGGTTACGGCTCACTTGAAGGGTTGACCTAATATAAACAATGCCCAAACTCATCGTTAAATTTGAATCTGCGGTCATTAAAGAGGTTCCCGTTGCCAACACGATTGTTACCGTCGGGAGAAAATCGGACAATGACATTGTTATAGATCATCCGGCGGTGTCCGGTCACCATTGCCGCGTTTTGCTGCAGGGCGACACTTACTTCGTAGAAGATTTGAATTCCACCAACGGCACCATGGTCAACGATAAAAAAATCATCAAGGCCGGCATTCACAATCAGGACAAGATAAATATTGCCAAACACGTGCTGCTGTTTGTAGATGACAGAGCTGTTTCCGCGCAGGAACTGGCGCAGCGTGCGATGGATTCCGAAGCAGCCGCGGCGCTGCCCGTAACACCGCCGCCGGCTCCAGCCGCTCCTGTTCAAGTGCCCGGTGGACCGCCGCCTCCCTCCAGACGTTCGTTAGACAAGATCGGAGGATTGAGAGTTCTCGACGGAGCTGTGGACCAGGTTGATTTCGAGCTGTCGGAAAATTCCACTTATATTGGAAAATCAGACCGCGTTGCCATAAAGATCAAGGGCATGTTTGCGCCGGAAGTGGCGGCCATGATATCTAAGAGATCGAACGGATATTTCCTCGTTTCCATCAAGGACGGTTCTACAAAGGTGAACGGCATTTCGCTGCAGGGTGAACGTCTGCTCAATGAAGGCGACTCCATTGAAGTTGGCAGTACCAAGATGCAGTTCTATCTGAAAAGTCCCGCCTGATTTTCCGGCCGAGTAATTTCATCCATGATTAAAAGATATGAATTGATGCTGCTCGCATTGCTTTTTGTGGGCGTGGCGGGCTTTTCGCTTGACTGGGCGATGAACGGCGCAATCCACCATCAGAAAGACGTGGTGGTTCCGGATTTGGTGGGACACTCTGTATTAGAATCGCTCGACACATTGTCCGCGCAGAACCTGGGACTGAAAAAAGAAGGCGCAGAACATAACGACGCTGTGCCTGCAGGCACGATTTTGCGTCAGAACCCGAGTCCGGGGATTTCCGTGCGCGAAGGCAAGATTATCCGCGTCACACTTTCGCAGGGCGGCGAGAGCGTGTATGTGCCGGAACTGGTCGGGCAGACGCTGCGGGCCGCGGAGATTTCGTTAAGGTCGAATTTTCTTTCGCTGGGCGAAGTGCGGGTGCAACCGTCGGTAAAGTTTGAAAAAGACATGGTTGTGGCGCAAGACCCGGCGCCGAACGCCATTGTGCAGAAAAATGCGCTGGTGCACCTTACACTTTCCAACGGCTCGCCTGAAGACGGCACACTGTTGATGCCCGACTTTGCCGGCAAGAGCTGGAACGATGTGACGGAATGGTCGAAAGACAAAAACGTACGGGTGGAAATGACGGAGGAAACCTCGGACACCGTTGAACCGGAAACTGTAATTTCGCAGGAGACACCCTATGACCGCATGGTGCCGAAGACTGCGGTGCTGAAATTCACCGTAGCGTCGCGCAAAAGCACCGGCGCAAAAACAGAAACTGCAGGCAGAAAATTTATTTACGAAGTGCCACAGGGGGACACAGCGCGCGAATACATGTTCGTTGCTGTTGACGGAAGCGGGCGCAAGACCGAACTTTTCAAAGGCGCGATTGAACCCGGCACAAAGAAAACAATGAATCTGCCGACCGGAACTATTTTTCCCTGCAGAGTGAGGATACTGGTGAACGGAATTTTGACGGATGAAAGGACAGTGCAATGAAACAGAACCGCAAAGTGATTATCGCGCCATCCATACTTTCGGCTGATTTTGCGCGGCTGGGCGACGCAGTTGAAAAAGCGCGGCAAGGCGGCGCGGAATGGATCCACGTGGACGTGATGGACGGACATTTTGTGCCCAACCTGACCGTGGGCCCGGTGGTGGTCTACTGGCTGAGAAAAGCAACGGACCTTTTTCTCGACGTGCACTTGATGATAACGGACCCGGCAAAATATGCTCCGGCATTTGCAGAGTACGGGGCGGATTCCATCACATTCCATTACGAAAGCTGCCCGGACACTGCGCTGAAACTCATCCGGAAAATCCGTGCGCTCGGCAAAAAAGTCGGTATTTCAATCCGGCCCAAAACTCCGTTGAAACCCATTCTCAAACTTGTGCCGCACCTGGACCTGGTGCTCATTATGACAGTGGAACCTGGATTCGGCGGACAAAAATTCATGACGGACATGATGCCCAAAGTGCGTGAACTGCGCGAATATATTTCCCGACGGAAACTGGACTGCAGGATAGAAGTGGACGGGGGCATCAACGCGGAGACCGCGGCGGTCACTGTCGAGGCCGGAGCGGACGTGCTGGTGGCGGGAAATTCCGTCTACGGGCACGCGGATCCTGCGCGCGGAATTAAATTGATCCGCAGGTCCGTTGACAAACTTCAAAAAATTAAGTAACATTACGGCAGCATGTCTGTTAGATTGAGATTAAAACGAATTGGAATGCCGAAACAGCCCTATTACCGGATTGTGGCGATTGAGCGCACGCGCGCACGCAACGGAAAAGAAATAGAGGTGATTGGACATTTCGACCCCAGAGGCAAAGGCGAAACCTTGAAAGTGAACGCGGAGCGGGCGAACCATTGGCTCTCCTGCGGCGCGCTGGCTTCAGACACTGTGCATTCCCTTTTCCTCAAAGCCGGAGTAATCGGCAAGAAAAGCGTGAAGGCAGAAGCAAAAAAAGAGGGTCAGGATTCTGCAAACTAAATTGCTGAAACAAACATTCAATGAAACCGCTTTTAACCATAGATGTTCTTACTCTGTTTCCGGAAATGTTCGCCGGCGTATTTCAGGCGAGCATGATTTCACGCGCCCAGACTAAGGGCGTTGTCCGCATCAATTTACACAATCTCCGCGATTTTTCCACTGACAAGCATCACAAAGTAGACGACAAGCCGTTCGGCGGCGGTCCGGGCATGGTACTGCAGGTAGAACCCATTTACCGCGCGCTTAAGAAACTTAAAGCTTTGCCTTCGAAGAACAAATCCGCGAAACCGCATGTGGTCTATCTTTCGCCTCAGGGCGTAAAATTCGGCCATGCTACCGCGGCGCGTCTTTCGTCGCAGAAACGGATTGTCTTGATTTGCGGGCATTATGAAGGTGTGGATGAGCGGGCAATGAACTGGATTGACGAAGAGATTTCAATCGGCGACTATGTGCTGACCGGCGGCGAAATACCGGCCATGGCTGTGACGGACGCTGTGTGCAGACTGGTGCCAGGTGTGGTGCAGGAAAAAGAGTCGGTGGAAAATGATTCGTTTTACAGCCGGAAACTGGACTGCTCGCATTACACGCGTCCGGCAGAATTTATGGGCTTGAAAGTGCCGGGCGTACTGATGTCCGGGAACCATGGACGGATAAATGAATGGAGAATGCTTGATTCCGTGAGGAACACTATTACTAAAAGGCCGGACCTCCTGCGCGAATCTGCAAGGGTGGAATGATTATGAATACAACCGAACTTATTAAAAAAGTAGAATCTGTGTATTTGAAAAAGGGTCTGCCTGCGTTCCGTGCTGGGGACACTCTCAAGGTCCACGTTAAAGTCGTGGAAGGAGAGTCGGAACGTATCCAGGCATTTGAAGGCGTGGTCATCCGGAAACAGGGGAGCGGACTTTCTCAGACTTTCACGGTCAGAAAGACATCGTTCGGCATAGGTGTGGAGAGGACTTTTCCTGTGCATTCGCCGCGTATTGACAAGATTGATCTGGTGAAGTCCGGCAAAGTCCGTCATGCGAAACTTTATTATTTAAGAAAACTTTCCGGAAAAGCTGCGCGTCTTGTTGACAGAGAGCAGGACAGTCAGACAGCTGCGCATGCTGAAGGACAGGCATCCGCTCCGGCCGCATCACCTGCAGAATCCCAGTCTGAACCGCACAAAAAAGTCACCGCGCCTGAACCTGCAGTTACGCGTTAAGCATGGCTGATTCGGGGGCGAATCTCTTCCACTTTGACAGAAGGGTTTCATCCCGCATCCGCAAGAAGAAGTTTCCATCCGGCAAAAAAAGAAATCCGTTCTTT
>CAYHWZ010000240.1:0-4297 GCA_964359975.1 uncultured Elusimicrobia bacterium
CGAGCTGATCAAGCACGCGTCCAACTCGTTCCTGGCGACCAAGATTTCGTACATGAATTCCGTCGCAAAACTCTGCGAAAAAGTGGGCGCCAACGTCGAGATGGTGGCGCAGGGGATGGGTTTTGATAAACGTATCGGACGCTCGTTCCTGAACGCGGGCTGCGGGTTCGGAGGGTTCTGTTTCCCCAAAGACCTGGAAGCGTTCCTCTGGATTTCGCGCAAGCTGGGAGCGGAATTTGAAATTCTAGAATCTGTGCGCAAGGTGAACGAAGACCAGAAGAAACATTTTGTGAAAAAAATCGAGGAATCGCTCTGGATTTTGCAGGGAAAACAGATTGCGGTGCTGGGACTTGCGTTCAAGCCCAATACCGACGATATGCGGTTTGCTCCGTCGGTGGACATTATCCGCCTGCTGCAGGAAAAGGGCGCGAAACTCCGCGTGTATGACCCTGTGGCAATGGAAAATGGCAAAAAATTGCTGAAGAATGTGACATTCTGCAAAAGCATTTACGACGCGGCCAAAGGCGCGGAATGTCTGGCGATTGTCAAGGAGTGGGACGACTTTAAAAAAATGGATTTGGGCAAGGTCAAAAAAGTGATGAACCATCCGACGGTGGTGGACGGGCGCAACCTTTTTGACCCGGACAGGATGCACGAGCTGGGATTTCAATATTATTCCATCGGGCGGGTGAGTGTATGAGAATACTGGTCACAGGCGGAGCGGGTTTTTTGGGGAGTCATCTCTGCGAATATCTTTTGGCCAAGAAGCATACGGTCATCTGTATAGACAATCTTGTGACCGGACGGATTGCGAATATTGAGCCGCTGTTCAAGAACGAACGGTTCAGTTACCTGAAACAGGATGTGACCAACTTTATACACGTGTCAGGAAAACTGGACGCGGTGATGCATTTTGCCAGTCCGGCAAGTCCGGTGGACTATCTGCAGTTTCCGATACCGACGCTGAAGGTGGGTTCGCTCGGCACGCACAAAGCATTGGGGCTGGCCAAGGACAAGCGCGCGATTTTTATGCTCGCGTCCACATCGGTAGTGTACGGCGACCCGCTCATCAATCCTCAGGTGGAGTCGTATTGGGGCAATGTCAATCCTGTGGGGCCGCGCGGAGTTTATGACGAGGCCAAACGGTTCGCCGAAGCCATGACCATGGCGTATCACCGTTATCACGGAGTGCCGGCGCGGATTGTGCGCATTTTCAACACATACGGGCCGAGGATGCGTCTGAAGGACGGACGCGCGGTGCCGAATTTCATCATGCAGGCGCTTCAGAAAAAGCCCATCACTGTGTACGGAGACGGCAGCCAGACACGGAGTCTGTGCTATGTGTCGGATTTGATCGAGGGGATTTACCGTCTGCTGATATCGGACATGAACCGTCCGGTGAATATCGGTAACCCGGAGGAAATCCAGCTGGTGGAACTGGCCGGGACCATCAAACAGCTCACAAAAAGTCCGAGCAAAATCGTTTACCGCGCTCTGCCCGAAGATGACCCTAAGGTGCGCTGTCCGAATATTGAACTGGCCAAAGCCAAACTGAAATGGTCGCCGAAAGTTTCGCTCCGTGAAGGGCTTAAAACCACCATTGCGTATTTCAGGTCTGAATTATAAATGGGGAACTATTCCTCATCCTTTCTGTCGGAAACCATTGCAGTTGCAGGCAGTTTGAAATCTGAGCAGGTTGAAAAAATAGTCGGCGAGTTGGCGCGGGTAAGAAAAAATAAGGGCAGAGTGTTTTGTCTGGGAGTGGGGGGAAGCGCTGCCAACGCGTCGCATGCTGCCAACGACCTGCGCAAAATCACAGCTATAGAATCCTACGCGCCGACGGACAATGTGTCGGAACTGACTGCAAGAATAAATGACGCGGGCTGGGAAACGGTTTTTGAAGAATGGCTGAAAGTGAGTCGGCTTTCAAAAAAGGACGCGCTCCTGATATTTTCCGTTGGCGGCGGGGACGAAAAGCGGAAAATCAGCGTTAACCTGGTGAAAGCTGTACGGTACGGACGCAAAGCTGGATGCAGAATACTCGGTATTGTCGGACGGGACGGGGGATTTACAGCGCGGTCTGCTGATGTGTGCGTGGTGATTCCCACAGTCAACCCGAGTCACGTTACTCACCATGTAGAATCTTTTCAGTCAGTGGTCTGGCATTTGATGGTATCGCACCCGAAACTGCAGATTTATCCCACCAAGTGGGAATCTATCCGAGGAGGAACACGATGAACGACTCAAAAACTCTAGCAACGGCAAGTCCGGTAATTAAATCTTATCAACGCAAAGATATTACGGTCAAAATCTACGCTGACGGCGCGAATAAGGACGAGATGCTCGCGGCGTACCGCAACAAACAAGTGGACGGATTCACCACCAACCCGTCGCTCATGCGCAAGGCGGGCGTGACGCAATATGAAAAATTCGCCAAGGAACTGCTGGCGGAAATCAAGGATGTTTCGATTTCGTTCGAGGTGTTTGCGGACGATTTTCCGGAGATGGAACGTCAGGCGCGGAAAATTGCGTCATGGGCGAAAAATGTGCATGTCAAAATTCCCGTTACCAACACCAGGGGGCAGTCGTGCTGTCCGCTGGTAAAAAAACTTTCGTATGAAGGTATTCCGCTTAACATCACGGCGCTTTTTACCGTTGAGCAGGTGAAGGAAGTGGCGGATTCGCTCAGCGTGAACACGTCGGCGATTGTGTCCGTGTTTGCGGGACGGATTGCGGACAGCGGGCGCAATCCTCTGCCCATTATGAGAGCGTCGGCGGAACTGCTGAAATCTCTTCCCAAAGCGGAACTGCTCTGGGCCAGTTCGCGCGAACTGTACAACGTGATTGAAGCGCAGGAAACAGGATGCAAAATCATCACCGTGACAAACGATATTTTGAAAAAGCTCGGCTCCTTGTCAAAGGGTCTGAACGAACTTTCGCTTGAAACGGTAAAGACTTTTTACGACGACTGCCAAAAAGCCGGATACACGCTGTAACTCACTTCTGGAGCGGCCCGCATGAAAGTGCTGGTCACGGGCGCGGCAGGGTTTATCGGGAGCAATCTGTGCCAGCGTCTGATTGCGGAAAAAGTACAGGTCACCGGGCTGGACAACCTTTCTTACGGACTGCGTTCACAGATACCGGCCGGTGTGCGGTTTTGCCGGGGGGACATCCGGTCCAAAGATATTCATAGATATTTTAAGGGCGTTGACGCGGTCTTTCATCTGGCGGCCAAGAACTGTATTTCGGATTGTCAGGCGGACCCGGCGGAAACAGCGAGCATCAATGTGTTCGGTACGGTCAATGTGCTGGATGCGTGCCGCAAAATGCGTGTGAAAAAAATCATCTGCGCGGAATCTGCCGCTCTTTACGAAGGGTGCAAAAAGTTTCCGTCGGATGAAGAGAATGTGCAGCCGGTTTCATTCTATGGGCGCAGCAAGTTGGCGGCACGGATGTTCATGCAGGAATATAGCCGGTTTTACGGGTTAAGGTATACTGCGCTCCGGTACTTCAATGTCTATGGCCCGTATCAGGATTACCGTCGGACTGTGCCGCCGGTGATGAGCGCGTTCATCCTGGACCTGCTGAAGAACAAGCGACCTGTGATTTACGGGAACGGCCGCAAACGGCGCGATTTTATTTATGTGGATGACGTGAATGATTTTCATCTGCTGGCTCTGCGCGACCGCAGGACAGACGGACAGACTTATAATGTGGGGAGCGGGGTCAACTATTCGGTGAATGAAATTTACAGCGCGGTGGACAATATATTGCGGACCGGGATAAAGCCAGCATTCAAGAAGGATTTGCCGGGCGAGTGCAGGACCACTCTGGCGGATATTTCCGGAGCGCGGAGACTGGGGTGGAAACCCAAAACAGATTTGATGACCGGTCTGACCATTACCGTCGAACATATTCGAAACAACGTCCTGTGACCGCGATTCTTTTGGCTGCGGGCAAAGGCGAACGTATCCGGGCTGTAACGGGTAAAACGCCCAAACCATTGATTGAAATAAACGGTCAGCCGGTGCTGGTCCACAATCTGGTCTTGCTTGCAAAGTATGGGTTCAGGAAAGTGTGGATAAATCTGCACACCGGCGCGAACGCAATCCGACGCGTTGTCGGCACTGGCAGCAAGTGGGGCGTGAAAGTGCGCTATTTCTATGAACCCAAACTGCTCGGCACGTCCGGAGGCGTTAAAAATATGGCGCGCGATCTGAAAGGGAAAAATATTCTGGTCCTGTACGGAGACAATTACACGGACTGTGACCTGGCGCAGTTGACGAGTCAGCACGAC
>CAYHWZ010000241.1:0-4281 GCA_964359975.1 uncultured Elusimicrobia bacterium
CGGGGGAGCTGCTCGCGGGCAATTGGATCGCCAGCTCAAGTCCGCCAAGAGCAAGGTGAAACTGTTTGTTTACGCGTGGTCGTCTTCGTCTTACGGTCCGCGGAAAAGCACTGAGCTGAAAGAATCTTTTTATCCGAATCCGTCCACGCCGTACGCGGTGAGCAAGCTGACGGGCGAGTTTTATTGCGGGGCTATGCACCATCTGTACGGGATGGAATATGTGGCGCTCCGGTTTTCGAATACTTACGGTCCGCGCGATTTTCCCGGACGGTACCGCAATGTGATTCCCAATTTTATGAAATGCGCTGTGCTGGGTGAACCGCTCCGCATCACCGGTACAGGGAACGAAGAGCGGGACTACACTTACATTGATGACTGTATCGACGGCATTGTACGGGCGAGCGAAGATGCGCGCGCGCACAATAATGTGTTCAATCTTGGTACGGGCAAGGCCACGCGGACAATTGAACTGGCGAAACAGATTTTGAAAGTGACAGGGAGCGGGTCGAAAATTGTGTATGTCCCCCCGCGCTATTTCGACCATATTGCAAAGCGGTGGATGAATGTTTCCAAGGCGCGGAAAACATTCGGGTACAATCCGAAGATCAGAATTGATGAAGGCATTCGGCGGACGTGGGAATGGTTCAGGCAGAATCAGAAGGAAATATTGAGGGTAAAACTGTGAAGAAAAGAGTGGCGCTGGTGCATCACAGCATTTTGTCGCACCGCGGCGGAGGCGATCTGACTGCGGCGTGGGTGCTGGAAGCTCTTAAGGATGATTTCGAGCTGACGTTCATCACGTGGGGCGCGAAGGTTGATTTGAAAGAGGTGGATGACTTTTACGGTACGTCGCTGGCTCAGAGCGGGATGAAGGTGGAATATATTCCGCTGCTCAATCTGCTGGGGTTTGAAAATCGTCCGTTCCGCGGGATTATTGCTTTGATGGAACGTTATGTGAAGAGCCGGAAGGATGATTTTGATGTGTTGTTTTCGACGTACAATGAACTGGATTTCGGCAAGCGCGGGATTCAGCTGGTGCAGGGGCCGTCGAGGAGCACAGCGGGCGCGAAATTTTATCTGCTGGATTACAAGGACTCGTTCTGGCGGAGATGTTATCACGGGTTCTGCAACTGGTATTCGGACTTTAAGGTGGAACATGTGACGCGGAATGTGACGATTGTGAATTCCGAGTGGGGCACGAAGGTTTACAAAGAGACGTACGGGGAGCATTTACCGACGATCGTGACGTATTTGCCGGTGTTTTTGCGGGCAGAGGCGCTGCCGTGGGAACAGCGGCAGGACAGTTTTCTTTGTGTGGGCGACATTTTGCCGGTGAAAAAAACGCATGAGAGTTTTGAGGTCATCCGGCGTGTGCGGGAACGCGGGCATGACGTGAAACTGCACATTGTCGGCGATGGTGACAACGAGTATGCGCGGTTTGTGAAAGAAGAGGCGAAGAAGTATCCGTTTGTGGTGATGGAAGGGCGGCTGAACCGCACGCAGATTTCCAGTCTTATTGCCAAGAGCCGGTACGGTCTGCATATGCGGGATTATGAAGGGTTTGGCATTGCGATTGCGGAGCTGGCGTATGCAGGGTGCCTGATTTTTGCGCCGGGTAAAGGAGGCGGGCAGGTGGAAGTGCTGAACAGGAACCGCGACTTGCTTTACGACGGGATTCCTGATGCGGTGGAGAAGATTGACCGGATGCTGAAAGACCCTGCTCTGCGGGAACGTACGCGGAAGGAGATGATTGAACACACTAAGAAATTCTCTGCGGAGAGTTTTAAGTCAAGGATAAACAAGGTGGTCAGGGATTTCATTGATGGAAAACTGGGCTAAGACTATACATTCGGACGGGTCGGAAGAATTCGTCACGCCGGCGTTTGCAAAGCTGGGCGATGAGGTGACGTTCCGCATGCGCGCGGCAAAAGTGTGTCCCATCCGCAAAGTCGTGTTCCGCACAACGACGAACGGGCACGAGCATGCGGCGGAGATGAAAAAGGAGCGGGATGTCGGGCATCTTACATATTATTCGGTTTCGCTCAAAGTCTGGAACAATCCGATGCATTACCGGTTCAAGATTTTTCTGCAGGATGAAGTGTGGTATTTGAATGCGCAGGGACTGTTCCGGCATGTGCCGTCGGACAAGGACGATTTCCGGTTCGCGCCGGGATTCAGGCCGCCGTCGTGGCTGTGGGACAGGGTGTTCTACCAGATTTATCCGGACCGCTTTTTCGACGGGAATCCGGCAACCAATGTCAAGACAGGCGAGTATGAGTATCAAGGTCACAAGACGATTGCGCGCAAATGGGGCGAACCGCCTGGCGATTATTCAACGTCGTTCAATCTGGATTTTTTCGGCGGGGATTTGGCAGGTGTGCGTCAGAAGATTTCGTATCTTGAACGGTTGGGCGTGAACGGAGTTTGGCTGAACCCGATTTTTCTTTCGCCGAGCAATCACAAATATGACACGCAGGACTACAATGCGATTGACCCGCACTTTGGGTCGGATGAAGATTTGGTTGGGTTGGGCAAGGACCTGCACAAAAAGGGAATGCGCATCATTCTCGACGGTGTGTTCAATCATACGGGAAGCTGTCACAAGTGGTTCAACCGCGACGGATTTTACAAGGAAAAGGGCGCGTATCAGGATGCGAAGTCGCCGCTTGCCGAACACTATATCCGGCAGGGGAAGGACGGGTATCATTAATGGGCCGGGTTTTCGTCGCTGCCTACGCTGAATTACAAGTCGGACCGTTTGCGCGATGCGATTTACCGTGCGGAGGATTCTGTGGCACAGAGATATGTGCGCGAACCCTTTTTGATGGACGGGTGGCGTCTGGATGTGGCTGAAACAATCGGTAGGCAGGACGATGTGCAGGTGCACCACGAAGTGTGGCCTGAGTTCCGTGCAAGTGTGAAGGGCGCGAATCCTGATGCGTACATTATGGGCGAGGCCGGTGTAGACGCGTCGGAACTTTTGCAGGGGAATGAACTGGACGCGGTGATGAACTACTATGGTTTTTGCACGCCGCTCCGTCAATGGCTGTCCGGGAATATTGTGTTTGAACCGGAATCCGACGGGAATCACGCGCTGAAAATGGGTGTGGAAGATTTTGATGCGTGGCTGAAATCCGCGCGCGCGGCGGTGCCGTACGCGGTGTCGCTGTCGATGTACAACATGATGGGTTCGCATGATTGCGCGAGGATACTGTACCATCTGGCGAACGATATCCGGAAACTTAAGATGGCGCTGGTGTTTCAGTTCGGCTACGTTGGTGTGCCGGCGCTTTATTATGGTGACGAGATCGGGATGTCGGGCACGGCTACGAACGAGAGCGCGCGGTCGTGTATGGAGTGGAATGAGAAGAACTGGAATATGGATGTGTTTGAACTGGTCCGGAAACTGTGCGCGCTCCGCCGGAAATCTGCGGCTCTGCAGAAGGGCGGTATGTCGACGGTTTCGGCAAAAGATAATGTTTACTGGTTTGCGCGATTTTTGAAAAATGAAAATGTGCTGGTGGTGATGAACAATTCGGCTGAGTCAGTGAAAAGTGAGGCGGACTTGACTGTGCTTTCGGTTGGCTCAGGCGCGCGGTTCAAAGATGAAGTTTCAGGGGAAGTGTTTACTGCGGAGAATCATCGGCTTGCGCTGCACATGGAACCGTATTCGGCGAGGATTTTGACGGCTTAATAACGAACGATTTTGTATCTGATTGTGCGGGCGGTCTGTTTCCCCCTCACCCTAGCTCTCTCCCTTCCGCCTCTTCGGCGGACACTCAAGGGTAGAGGGAATGTCTTAAAAAGTGTAGGTGATTCTGCCGGTCAGGATGGTGTCGTCAACATTCCGCTTTGAGTCCACTCCGTCGTCGGTCTTGTTTTTTGTTCCCCCCAGCGTAACTGCCATTTTTTGAAATAGCTGATAGGTGAATTCAAGGTTCATGCTCTGTTCCTTGACGTCCTGTTTTCTGCCGGAACTTGTGCCGGAACGGCTGGAGTTGGTGGTCCAGACTTGGGCTACAAGTTTGTCGCGGATCACTTTCCAGTTCATTGATGCGGAATAAGTGGTGCTGTCCAGTGTGCCGGACGGCGCGGTTTTGGTGGCCTGCGAATCGGCTTTGGTGAGCGACGCGCCCAGCGTGGCATTTATTCTTGACCCTAGCGACGATGTCAGACTGAGACTTTGGTTCTGAGTGGTGAGGTCAGCTGATTTTTTCAAATTGTCTTTGAATTGAGACTGCTGCATGCCGATGGACAGTGAGGTGCGTTTTCCGGCGGGCT
>CAYHWZ010000242.1:0-4270 GCA_964359975.1 uncultured Elusimicrobia bacterium
TTCCGTAGGCAGAGTGGCGGACGACTGACTGAAAATCTCCTGTTTGTTCAGGTCCATCAAAGAAAATCTCCAGCTTATGATACCGGACAGGTCGACAGCGGAAAAACTGAACATGATGGGCTGAACCACCCCGTCCTTCACCGACAAAGTCCTGGCTGACGCTCCAAGCGACACGGTGGGCGGCGTGTTGTCCACCACGACGGTAATGGGTGCGGCCGCGGTGAGTCTGCTTTTTTTGTCCGTGATGCTGAACGTGACTTCATATTTGCCTTCAGCGCAGGGCGCGCCGAAATCGTCCAGCCCGTCCCAGACGATTTTTTCCGGAACTTCTTTAAGACCGGTGAAAGTGCGGCGTGTCACTTCGGAAAAATCGCGGAAATGAGCTTCCCAGGACGCAGGAGACCTTATTTTTTCAGTTTTTATGACGATGTCGGTCTTGTCCTGCAGACTGTCCTTGTTGGGCGAAAAGTAGGAATATTGCGCAGTCAAAATGATGGCGGGCTCTTTTTTTGCCCAGGCGGATGTGGTGAACGTAATCCCCAGTAGGACTGACAAATCGCTGATGTAACAGGATAATTTAATTTTCATATATACAACGTACCTCCAGAGGACATTTACTGTGTATCTTAGGCCGGTTTCGAATCACTCCCCAAAATCTTAAATATACCGGAGGAGGTGAGATTCCTGTTCACCCGTCTCTTCGAGACTCCTTCACAGTCTGCCGCCTTCGCTTTATCATGCACTGCATGCGCTCAGGTCGTCTTCGAATCTTTCCCAAAGTTCCGACTGCGTCGGAGGAGGTGAGATTCGAACTCACGAGAGACGTTAATCCCTACCGCTTTTCGAGAGCGGCGCCTTCAACCACTCGGCCACTCCTCCTCGTAAACTCGTCGTCCTGTCCAGGATGTGGTTGCCGGGGTTCACTCTCTGTGTTCGTTCACCCGCCCGTAGCATGTTGCGCATCTTCGTCGCAACACGGGCCCACTCGGCCACTTTTCCTCGTAAACTCGAGCCACTTCAATAGCTAAATATTGTAACACTCCCGAAGGAGTTTTTCAAGCTGAATTTACCTCGAAAAATCAGATATTTTTGGAAAAAATCTGTTGTTTTTTCAGCGTCCGCGCTGGGTTTGAATTTCGGTGCAGGCCTGTTTGACGCCAAGTTCGCAGGCCTTTTTGAAATCTGCCATTGCCGCGGGTCTTTGTCCGACGCGGTTGTAGGCCGTTCCCCTGTTATAATAGGCGCGCGCGTCGCCACCGTTCAGTTTCAAGGCGCTGTTGAAATCTTCGATGGCGCGGCTGGTCTTGCCCTGCACATAATAGGCGATGCCTCGGTCTGTATATGCCTCGGATAAGTTTGGGTTCAGCGCCAGGGCCTGGTCGTAGTCTTCCATTTCATAATTATATTCGCCTGTCCTGGAATAAATCAATCCGCGGAAATAATAAGCTGAGGCCTCCTTCGGATTCAGTTCCAGCGCGCGCTTCAGATCAGTGAGCGCGCCGTCGGTGTTGCCGCCTTTATAAAGGGCAATGCCGCGGTCCAGATATATACGGTAATCGTTCGGTTTGAGAGCCATTGCCTGACTGAAATCTTCCAATGACTTTTCATATTCGCTGTTCGCCACGTAACATTCGCCGCGGAAAAGTGCGGCTTCAGCGTCGTTGGGATTCAGCGTGAGCGCTTTTGCGTAATCTTCGATGGCTTCCGACGGTTTTCCGGTCAGGTGATAGGCGCGCGCGCGGTTGAAATACGCGTTCGGCAGACGGGGATTCAGTTTGAGCGCGTCCGAGTATGCGGACAAAGCGGATTCGAGCGAACCTGACCGGTCGCGGGCAAGGGCAAGGTTATAAAAAAGTTCAGCTGTGCGGTGTCCGGACTCGACGGCGCGGACAAATTCCGGTACGGATTCCGCATATTTTTTCAGCAGAAACAAAAGGTTGCCGCGGATAGCGCTTTCAATGCCGAGCTGTGACTTAAGGAAGGGCGCAGACGCATCGCCCGGGTTCCGCTCGATTTCGTTTTGGAGTTGGGAATGTTCGTCCATCAGCTTCACAAAATCCGGCACAGCTTGTTTGCGCGGGTCTTTGTCTGCGGGCCCGTCGGGAACAGTGACATAGGGCTGTTTCAGCAGTTCCGCAAGCGCGGGATTGGCGGAGATTTCAGATTCCGTCACTTTCTCGACTTTGGCGGTTTCGGTGCGGTAGAGTTTGGAGTCAATGCGCAGTTTTTCCCCGGCGCGCTGAATCGTGCCAGTGAGGACAAAATCCGTGCCGCACAGCCGTCCTATCAGTTGGGCGATGCGGGGCCCGATGATGGTAGATTTGGACAAATTGAGATGGTCGAACAATGTAAAGGTAAAATCCGAATCGTGAGGTTTGATTTTCTTGCTTTGCTGAATTTCGACGGTCAGATTTTCCGCGATTTGTTTGTTGAGTACGGACCGTTCGGATTCAAGGGAAAGAAAAGGCAGGACAGCGACGGCTGCGTCTTTGGCTTTGACGGCTTTAAGGGATTGTTTTGAGATGGTCTGGATAGTTTTGTCCAGCGGGCCTTGAGCGGCGAACACTTGCCAGGGGAAAGCGGCGAGAACCAGAGCGGCAAAAAGTTTCATTTATAAGAGTATAACAAACTTCCGCACGGGGTACAATCCTTCGATGAATCCTCACCCTGCCCTTTCCTTTTAAAGGGGGAGGGAACTATAAAAACCCCAAAAAACCCTTTAAAAATCACCCCTTGAAATTTTGAGGAAACCTGCTATACTTATACGATTATGGAAGGGTGCATCTTCTGTAAGATCGCACGCAGACAGATACCCTCGTCCATTACCGCAGAATCGGACCTGGCGATCGCCTTTCGCGATAACAATCCACAGGCACCCGTTCACGTTCTCGTGATTCCAAAGAAACATATCCCTGGTGTTGCGGATATTGTATCGGAACATTCGGACATTTTGGGCGATATGGTACGGCTGGCTAATAAGTGCGCAGAGTTGGAGGGGGTATCCAAATCCGGATACCGCCTGGTCTTTAATTCCGGCCCGGACGCCGGCCAATCTGTGGACCATCTGCATTTACATATGTTGGGTAAACGGCGGTTAAACTGGCCGCCGGGTTGAGAGTGAGCAAGATAGAAAAGGAGGATGATTACTTACATAAATGTCAGGTATAAAACTACGTGATAATGAGTCTATTGAAGAAGCGCTGAAACGGTTCAAACGCGAGTGCGACCGCAACGGCATTATTCAGGAAATCAAACGCCGCGAGTATTATGAATCGCCTAGCATGCGGCGCAAACGCAAATCGCAGGAAGCGCGCCGCAAGATGAAGCGGAGATATTCAAGGTTCCGATAAGTCCGTCGGGAGGAATGAAGTGATTGCAGTTGAAACTGTCAACCGGGTACGGGAAGCCAACGACATCGTTGAGGTAGTGGCGGAATATCTGCCGAACCTCAAACGGGCCGGCAAGGATTATAAAGCTGCCTGTCCGTTCCATCAGGAAAAAACGCCGTCGTTCATGGTGAGTCCGGTCAAGGGTATTTTCTATTGTTTCGGGTGTCAGGAGGGCGGGGACGTCTTCAAATTCGTCATGAAAATGGAGAACTGCTCCTACCCCGAAGCGATTGAAAAGCTGGCGGAACGCAAGAATATTCCGGTGCAGAAGGGCAGTTCCGGCGAGAAGTACAGTCAGAGCGCGGAACGGAAGAAAAAGCTGTACGGCATTTTGGAACGGGCCATGCAGTTTTACCACAAGTCTTTGACGGAATCCAAAGAGGGCAGGTTTGCTTTGGATTATGTTAAGAATGTGCGGAAGATTTCGGCGGAAAGTATTGAAAAGTTCAGGATAGGGTGGTCGTTGCCGGGCGGGGATTCGCTGGTCTCAATGGCGGTCAAGTCAGGGATTTCGGAGAGTGATTTGGCGGCGTGCGGGCTGGCGGTGCGCAAAGAGTCGGGGTGCTGGGACTGGTTCCGGGCGAGGGTGATGTTCCCCATTTTTGATTCGCGGGGTCATGTGATAGGGTTCGGCGGGCGGGTGATTGACTCGATGTCGAACGCGGAGAATCCCCCCCCGAAATATCTGAACTCGCCGGAAACGGAACTGTTTCAGAAAGGGAAAAATTTGTACGGGATGTATCAAGGCGCGGCGGCTGTGCGGAACGCGCGCGAGATTTTGCTGGTGGAAGGGTATCTGGACGTAGTGAGTTGTCATCAGGCGGGTGTGGAGATTGCAGTGGCGCCGCTTGGAACGGCTTTGACTACGGACCAGTGTGTGC
>CAYHWZ010000243.1:0-4267 GCA_964359975.1 uncultured Elusimicrobia bacterium
ATAGCTGGTTAACCAGTTGCCGGATAAATGAAAGTTCACTCACGCATTGTGAGCGGACTTCCGTTTGTCCGGTTTTTTTGTCAAAGATGATTTGATAGGCAAACAATAGGGAGGGAACAACGATGAACAAGATGTTGGCGATATTATGGGTGAATGTACTACTGGCCGGGTGTGCAGGAAATATGACGCGAGCGCAGAAAGCGCGGCGACTGGAAGTTCTTTTCAATATGGAACGAAAAGGTACATTGTCCAAGAGCGCCAAAAACGAATTAAAGGGGTTGTGGGTGGAATTACAGATGCCGCCCGGATTCAAGGAACTGCTCAAAGAAGCAAATCGGCAAAAAGACCCGGATAAATTAAAGAGTGCTCTTCATGAGATACAGTTACAAATCAGCGTAAGCAGTGAAAATATATCGTGGATGGCCAAAGATATGAACAAGTTCCTTCGCAATGAGAACAAAGAGGTGAGAAAACAGGCGATTGAAATAGTGGGAAAGATTGGGAGCAAGGCAAACGCAAAAAATCTGAGGTGGATTGCGGAAAACGAGCCGGATATCATGAACCGGTGCAAAGCTGTGGTTGCCTTTGGTCTGTGCGCCCGGGAAAACGCAAAAGAGTATTTAAGATTCGTGCTCAACGATATCAACAATGAGACGATTCTTCGCGTGCATGCCGCGGAATCGCTGGGCAACATTGGCGATGGGAGTGGGTACGAACTTGCAGTCGAGTGCTTGGACAGCAAAGACTGGATGTTGAGACAGTTCGGCATCCGGGCATTGGGCAAGATTGGCCGCATGGAGTCCATAGAAGTGCTGAAAGAGAAACTGACGAACGGCGAAATCGGAGACAGCGAGACAAGGAAAACAATATTGTTGATTGAGCTGAATCAATACAAGGATTTGAACGGGAAGATGCAGCTATTAAACGAAAAATTGAAGGGTGAAGATCCGTATCTTAGAAAGATGTCCGCATGGATAATGATAAGACAAATGGGTGCGGAAGGTAAAAAGACGCTAGAATCGGCCGCCAGTGACAATAATAATCCAGGCAATTTGGATGCAAAGAAAGTGTTGAAGCGGATGAGGATAGCTTTTGGGGAGGGGGGAGAATGAGATGAGAAATCTAATAATGGGGATAAGTGTATTGTTGGCTGGGCTGGTGTGGGCGGGGAGAGCGGGCGCGACAGATTTTGTGTACACGCCAGCGGTAGAGATAGAGGTACGCGACGCGGTAAGCAGTGAACCGGTGAAGGGGGCAATGGTGGTGACGGTGTGGAGGAAGTGGGCGGTGTTTAGCTGGCATGGTACAGACCGATCATACACCCAGGATGTGCGGTTAACGGATGAGAACGGGCGTGCGCGGATACCGAGGAACATGCACTTTTTCCCGCTGTCGGTTTATCGTGGACAGCTCACCTGGATAATAGATCCGTACCGTGAGGTAATCCAGATTGGAATGTCGAGATATGACAAGGATGAAATGAGACGTGAACTGATTAGAAAAAAAAATGGGAGCAGTAAGGTAAAGGACTTTGTGGACTTGTACAAGTGGCAGAACGTAATCAAGGTATCACTGAAGATGATGCAGTTGAAGGATAAATACAGGGATAGCGTGAGAGCTGTTACCCCGAAAGCGAATGATATGTATTTCAATGATTTCAGCATGATTATAGGGTATTGGCGCATAGGCAATGGAAGGAATGTGTCATTAGGTCAGGAAGTTGATGATATGATCAACAACATTGCCGTGCGCCCGTTCAACTACTTCGTGTGGGCGAAGAAACATAAACTGCCGGTGAATCTGGAGGACGTGTTCCGGGTGTGGAGAGAAACAGATAAGACCAATTTTATCGATGTATATTTCAGTGAAATTAGAGAAGCGGTAGGGAAGGTGCGCTGAGATGAGAAAAGTAATTCAAATTGCGGTTATATTATTCAGCATTGGCGGTAATGTGGTTTTTGCATGGGAACCTGACTCAACTCACAAGAGAATTTCTGAGCAAGCGGCAACATATTTACACACAATTACGGATAAATCCTACTGGGAGATATTCAAAAGAAGAGGCCTCCTAGCGCAAGGAGCGCATGAGGAGGACACCAAGACATTTCCGGAGGAACTAGATTTGATATTGACTCGTCTGCGGGTTGTGAATCACTTTTATAATCCCGTTGACGGGACGGGTCTGACGAACGTGTTCAACCGGTATTTGCCTGCGCACGACAGTTCGAAGAAGATGCTGGAAGACGAAGGAATGTGGGATGAGGCGGTAAGAGAATACAAGAACGGGAACAAGGCCAAAGCATACCGTTTTCTGGGACGAATCGCGCACCTGACCTGCCAGGACGCCGGACAGCCGGCGCATACACACAACGATAAGCACGCGCCGTGGTGGCTTTTTGGCGACGGTTCCCCGGTGGAAATTTATGCTGGAAACGAAGATGCAGAAGAAGGCGGAATGAGGCATTTCATTCTGCAGGATCCCAAAGTCCGCGTAGCGGGAACGAATCTATCATCGTCCACAGTTTTTCTGGACGAGTTGACGATGAAAGCATACGACATATCAAGGTATCCGCTGTGGTGGGAGTATGGCGGATATTACATGGAGATAAAAGTGGGGGACAGATCCGTGGACGCGTATAAAAAGACTGCGGACATGGAGTGCGACTGCGGAGTGATGGAATCAATAGATCATTGGGAACTGAAAGACAGCGATGCCAGCGAGGAGGTGCTCTGCTACAATCCGGATATCACAGGAGACGCGGACGATCAGGACTGGTGGGAAATTCCGGAGAAGAAGGCAAATGAGCAGAACGACAGATACTTCTATATTGACCGGACGGATAATATCACGCACCGGTCAACGGAATATGGCGATGTGCCGCTGACGGAATATCTGACACGGGCAATGGCGCCGGAGGTGATATCCTATACCGCAGGATTGTTGAAATTATTTGCAGCGCAGGTTGATCCGATACCGCCGACAATAGAAGGTGTGGAGGGACTGTCTGAGGCAGTGCCTCAAGATGGGATTACGGGCGATACGTCTATAACGATTGAAGCGCGCGACGGTGCAAATGAAGTGTATAAGACCGCGTCCGGAATATATGCCATTGAACTCAACCAGTTGACCGGCGGGACATCCCGATATACTGCGGAATTGGGCGGTAACTGGAGCGGTCTGCCTTCGCAGACTACATGGTATACATTCCATGGACTTCGGAGCGGAAAGTATGAGGCGGTTGCAAAGGACGGGCTGGGAAACAAGAGCGCACCGCGTCGGTTTGAGGTGCAGGATATAGCCCCGCAAATCATAACTTACGGGCCTGCGGGCAATAAGGTAAGCATCAGTTCAAGAATAGTAGTGACCGTGAGCGAAAAGCTGTCATCAAGCACAGTGAACTCAACGAATCTAAAGGTGACTATGAATGGTTTGGACATGGCAGGCATCTGGGAGTTTAAGGATGAACGTCAGTCAGGGATTGACTGGAACGGGGATAGTGACAAGGTGGACTATGTTTTGATATTCAATCTTCAGTCTGGAGAATTTCCGGAAGGCAAGACCATTACAGTAAAAGTGAGAAACGGAATCAAAGATATGACCGGGAACCCGTTGGCGGTCACTGGGGGAGAGTTAAGCTGGAGTTTTACCACCATCATCCCGCCGCCAATTATCGTGCATAATCCTTTCCGGCAGGTGCACGCAGGAAATCCTTTGACGGTGAGCGCAGGTATCACGGTTTATCGCGGGAACCTCTCGGAAGCGCGGGTCTATTACCGCAGAGCGGATCAGCCGATATCCTATTACAGCCGGCTCGACCTTGCCCCGCGCGGAGGCGTGTTTGCGGCGGATATCGCTTCAGCCGCGTTCAGCGCGGTGAGCGGGCTGGAATATTTTCTGTACGTAAAGGACAGCGAAGGCAGGGTTTCAACATTTCCGGAATATTCGCAGACGGGAGATATCAATACGTTTAATCCCAACACTTACGCAGGCCCGTCGCTGAAAGCAGTGACGTACGGCGAGACGAACAACGCCACCATTGTGAAGGGTAATGACAGGGTGGAAGATGATTATCTGGATTTTACTTTTTATCTATTGCAGAACATGCCCACCGGACATCACGTGGACTTTGAAGTGTATCCGGCGAATTATGATTTTACAATGCGCAAGAGCAGTGCAGCAGCCGATATTGCGAGGAACGTGGTTATGGGTGGCGCCGCCGGAGGAGTGTACACGGTGAACCATCGCGGAGGTCTGCTGGACAATTCA
>CAYHWZ010000244.1:0-4251 GCA_964359975.1 uncultured Elusimicrobia bacterium
AGCGCCGGTGAAATGAAAGCTATAGTCTGGGCAAGTTTTTTTCTTATACTTACCAGTCAGGGTATCTGCGCAGTCCCTGCAAAGAAAAAGAAACCGGTACAGCGCGCAACGTCTGTGACTGCTGTGCGCGGATTTGATTATGATAACGCGGATGTCAAAACCAGCGACGGCACTGATGTAAAAGGTAAAGTTGTCCGGAAAGATGCGGAATGGGTCGTTGTGGAGGAATCCAGCGGCAACAGGAGCAATTATCCGACGGAAGAGGTACTATCAATCAACGGTGTGCCGGTGAATAAAGTGAAAAACTATCCTTTTAACCAGACCATTTCCAGTTCAACCATTATTTCCTCAATGTCCGTGACCTCGCCGGCAAAACCTGCCGCGGTCCCCAAATAGCCATGGGAATGCAGCAAGGCGGCGCAGATGATATTGTCACCGGCATAAACGTAACGCCGCTGGTGGACGTGGGGCTGGTGCTGGTGATTATTTTTATGGTGACCGCGCCGCTTTTTGAACAGCCCACTCTGAGCGTCAATCTGCCCGTAGCCAACACTAAAGAAGGCGAAGAAAAAGAAAATATCACCGTGACTATCACACCCGACGGTAAAATCGCGGTGAATGAACAGGAGGTCACCCGCGAAACATTCGAGTCAGTGCTCAAGAAAAAGTTGGCTGGTTCCGCGGAAAAACATGTGATTTTGCGCGCGGATAAAGAAACGATGCACGGCGATCTGCTTTTGGCCATGCGCGCAGCCAAAGAGCACGGCGCCAAGTCCATTGCCATTGCCACCGAACCCAAAGACAAGGGTATCGCGGCTGTGCGGCCCAAAGGTTGAATCATGAAGGAAATCAACGGGTTCAGCGATTGGCAGTTTGGGTGGGGAGTCCCGCGCGGTCTTTTTGTCGAGTCGGAAGGGCGGAAACTGGAAATTGCTTTTGTGCTTGCCATACTTTTTCATGCTCTGCCGTTCGGTCTGCTTTGGCATAAACAGGAGATTAAAAAAGCCGAACAGGTCATCACTTTACAGAACGTGGAATTGATGGAACCTGAATCGGAACTGCCGCCGGCTCCGCCTGTGGTGGAAGTGCAGAAACCCAAGAGCGCGCTGGATTTTCTTAAGATGGCCATACCTGTTTTCCGTAAACCGGCTCCGGAAATTCCGAGGGACGTCATTCCCATTGCCAAACCGCAGGAACCCAAACTTTTAGAACCGGAAAAACTTATTGACAAGAAGATGATAGCCCAGGCCGCGCCGCAAATTAAGCTCGATTCGCGTCTGGACAAAACGCCGCCTCCGTTGATGGAACTTGCGAAACTGCCGTCTCAAAAAGCAAGCCAGACCCGTATGGACCCTGCGCTGAAATTGGAGGAAGTGGGACGCAGAGCCGTGGCTCCTCCCCCTATCCAGGCACCGTCAATCAGTATGGACCGGTCCGCGCTCAAAGACCGTCCTGCGGATATCGGCTCCGCACCGCAGATTGCAAGAATGCCGACCCGTTCGGCGTCGGAAAAACTGGTAGAACGCACCGCGCCCGTGGGTTACAAACAGCCGTCTGCGCCGCTCGGATATGAGAGACGGGGCGGCGGCGGGTCCGTATCGCTCGACCAGCCGCGCGAAGTTGTGCGCGCTCCGCCCAAAGCTCAGCCGGCAATTCCTCAAGTCGTCAGAAAAGATACGTCGGACAAAATTGAAATTTCCAGGGACAAGGTGAAAATCACCGGACCGTTATCCTCGCGGCAAGTGGTCACCAGGGCCGTGCCTGTGTATCCTGCCTGGGCTCGCGCGCGGAACATTGAGGCGGATGTTGCTATCCGGTTCACCGTCTCAGCGGCAGGTGAAGTGAGGGAACAGGTAGTGGTAGAGCGCACGTCCGGGTTCCCGGAACTGGACAAACTCGCGATGGACGCAATCAAAAAATGGCAATTTTCAAAGTTGGCGCAGGGCGGGGCAGATCAATGGGGCGTCGTAACATTCAGATTCTTATTGGAGTGACAAAATGAAATCCATTCACAAGATTTTTGCAGCGGGAATTTTGGTAACCATCATCGGGTTCGGCGCAGTCATGACACTGTCGGCGGAAAAGGCCGCCTTGCCCGGCGTGCCTCAAAAGGAAAAATCCGAACCTGCCGCGCAGAAGAAACCTTCCACCATGCCGGAAGGTCAAATGGAAAATGTTGATGTCATCGGAGGCCAGAAGACAGGCGTTTCCAGCGAAAAACCCATTTTGGAAATTGAGATGAATCAGGACGAGCCGGTGCAGACAATTCTCGAACCCGAAGACGAACTGCTCCGCCGTCAGCCGGAATCTCTGCGCAATCCGCGCGCCGGGTTCGCCGAGTCGCTCGGCAACAGCCGCACTGTTATCCCCGGACGTATCCGTCTGGCCAAGGACCCTGTGCGCGTGTTCTACCCTTTAAGAGATATCATGGCCATATCGCCGGCTTTGTCGCAGGAAATCGGGACCGGATGGGAAATGGTGGTGACAGACACGGAAGGACGCCCTTTCCGCAAATTTTCCGGACGCGGTATCCCTCCGACGACAGTGCCGTGGAACGGACGCTCGGACCGCGGAGAATTCGCCACCGTCGGTAAAACCTATTCTACTGTGGTCACTTACAAAGACACGCGCGGTCAGCAGAGAAATTTGGTCGGAGAACCTTTTTCGTTCGACGGGATTATTCATCAGGAATCCAAAGGTCTGATCATCAGTCTGGCTCTTTCGTCTTTATTTGAACCGAAAAAAGGGTTTGCTGAAACTGAGACCATCGGAGAATCCGGGCTTGATTTACTGCAGGAATCCACAGACTGGATAAAGAGATATTATTTCACCTATCCTGTGCGCGTGGAGTGTTATTCGCCGGACGCAAATCTGGCCGTGTCGCGCGCGCAAGCCGCATCCAAAGTGATTGGCTCGCTCCTGCTGTTGCCGCGCGGCGAAATCGCAGCCAACGGCACCACCTCCGACGCAGTCAGTGGCCGCATAGACATCCTCATCGCCAACCGTTAGACCAGTTCAGTCACCGTATTCGGATTAAGCGCCTGTTCATGTGGGCGTTCAGTGCCACAGTTTCCAGGAACGGGACAAGTATAATCAAAATCACCGATGTTAACATCAGCTTCAGCAGAAGGAAGAGGTTCCGCAGAACTATTTCATTCGGCAGGTTTTGTATGCGTGCGGCATTTTGAATGAGCAGAAGTGTTCCTTCGCCGGATTTGTTCAGAGGGAACTGTTTCATGTGAAAGTGTAGCAGTTGTCCGGACAGCTTTCTGAACGAAGGTGATTGCCGGTTCTGCAGGAAGGATTCGTGAACCTGAGCGAGCCGTCTGTTTATGCTGGATGACTGGGTCCCGGCGGCATAGGACGCAATTTGTCCGTCGCGGTAGACCACAATACCGAGCAGATTTTCGTCGTCCTTTGCCCATTGCAGGAGAGCTTTGAGTTCCTTCGTGTCGCCCTCGTTCAGAATCGTTTGAATCGGAGTCATTATATTTTCTGAAGCGGACTCCGCATTGATTTCCAGGCCCCGCGTCAATCCGTTCTTTTCATATTGAATCTGTGAAAAGGAAAATATGACCGCAACCGTGAACATTGTCAGCGTGACCGGGACAATCAGACGCAATTTATTTTTCATGGCATTCACCCCAGTTTCATTAAATTAAACTTTCAGTTCTATAACACTTTGTCCGGGAAATCGGTTTACCGCCTGTAATCAATTTTTATATGTAAAGGGTATTGAAAGTGGGAGGTGATGAACCTGCCATGATGCCTGGAAACAGTCCAGAACCAGACGTGCGGGAAAGAATGGAATTCGACCAACTTTACCAAAGTATGGTTTACGCACGGACAGTTTTGGACAGCCGTAGTTGGCGCGAACTGAGGAAAACTGACCGGCGGGCGGCCGTCGGATATCCCAGTCCGGTTCACTATGCCGCGCTTCCCGCCTCAATGACGCGCCATACCAATCGAAGAACAGTTCAACGCCGGATTTTTGCGCTGGACATCAACTACGGCTCATGCAGTTTCCCAAGCCGTGTGCCGGTGGGATAACGCCGGCACCGGTTCACAAATTCATAAAATTCAGTGCTTATTGATTTGCCGGGCAGTATATGGTATATAATACCATATACTGGTATGGCAACATTGATTTTGCATCAAAAACTCATCACAGAGGATGGCAGTGTGGAAGAGAGGGTTTTGTGGCGTGTCCCCAAGACTGTAAAGCACCCTGATGGAGTCCGGTATAAACTG
>CAYHWZ010000245.1:0-4246 GCA_964359975.1 uncultured Elusimicrobia bacterium
CGAACCGTGGATTCCTTGATTCTAAGCCACTGGGACAACTCCCGTGTTGTGAGCATTGATTCTTTTTCTGTATTGAGCATAACAACCCCCTTCAAGTATTTTTGGGTTGTCAACGCGGGAAGCGTGGACAGAAATCTGCCGCGTACCGGCAGAACAGTTCAAAATTTCTTCCTCACTCTTATGTCTCCACAAAAAAAAGCGAACATTTGCTCCGGTGAAAAACACCAAAGCGAATGTCCGCTACCTGCGGAATCTAAACGTCAGACCCAATCTATGGGTCTCTATCTTCCTCTCTTACATGCGGCTCAGTCTTACTCAAACCGCACCGTGGTTCAAAGGCCACGCTTATGTATAACAGGAGTTCAAAATCCTGTCAAGGTCAAGTTGCGACATTTTACTGACCAGTAAAATTTTGTTGTATAATTGATAAGGAGCATTATGGACAGATATTCCACGGAAGGAAACATAGAAGACGAATACGAACCTGGCGGGAAGGTTCTCAAAAACAAGCTTGGGATCCGTTCCAAAAAGGAAATGGATCGGCTGGAATATGCGCGGCTTTTGAAGACTCAGCTTCACTATTACAAAGTCATCAAGCCGAATACTCAGTTCTCAAATAGACTCCTAACTGAAATGCACCGATACTGGTTGGGTTCAATCTACGAATGGGCGGGTAAATATAGAACCGTAAATTTAGGTAAATCCGGATTCCTTTGGCCGCCGGCTTATCTCGTTGACCAGAATATGTCAGGATTTGAGAAAGATTTCTTACAGCGATACACACCCTGTCAGCCACAAGCCCTTAATCAGGTCGCTCAGGATCTTGCAAAAGTCCATGCTGAATTTCTTCTAGTGCATCCATTTCGGGATGGAAACGGCCGCATTGCGCGTCTCATAACAATTTTGATGGCCTTGCAGGCAGGCTATCCAGCTCCAGATTTTGGCTTTACCTCAAACAAAAACCGCCGTAAATATTTAGCGGCGGTTACAAAGGGGTATGCTCAGGACTATGAATTTCTGGCAACGGTTATGAAGGAAGCGATAGAACGATCTAAAAAGATATCAGCGACCTGATTTGTGATTAGGCTTCTTTTTGAAACGCCGTTCAGGAGGAAGAATAATCCCTTCCATAATACAAGAGTCTCGTACCGTACGTTCGGTCATTTCATTCCGCGCATCGGCATGACGCAAGTACGGATTGGTTTCTTGCAGGGATTTCATATTATGATTATAGCAGGTTTTCCGACGATAATCAAGGGTACTGGGCATTACCATCGAGAGGAATAGATCACCCAATGAGGTGTAATGAATTGCGGAAGAATGTGCTTCGCATCGCTGAGCAGATTGAAGCATTGAAGAAGCAGGCAGAAAAGGTTGGAATGTTTACGCACGATCGAGATATCCTTGTCTGTAAGCGCTGCAGACTTTATGAGGATGTTGAGGCAAGTGGCCTTTTAGTCGTAACGCGCGGACGGGGCAAAAAGGACACGGGACTTCGCTTCCGCCCTGTAGGGCGTTCCGGAGAATACTTGCGATGTCCTTCTTGCCATGCAAAAATAAAGGTTCGTTATTGGTGATATGCCAACAGAACTTGAGAAAGCTCGAAATGAAATAGAACGCCTGCGTCAGGAAAATGCAGAATTACGTCTGCGTCAGGTGCCAACAGTTGCCGAGCCGGTTGCACGCTATCAATCCAGAGATACTGAACTTGCTTTGCAAACTCAACCATTGTTCTCGCTCACCAGCAAATCGTCGGTTCGGGAAAAAGTGGCCATGTTTCGTTCTCTCTTTAGGGGACGAGAAGACGTATATGCTTCATATTGGATCAACGAGCGGACAGGTAAAAAAGGGTATTCCCCGGCTTGCGAAGACCCGTGGAGTTTGCGAAAAGGGCAGCCGCGAAAATATTTGCCGCTTACTGACCAAGTTATTCAAGATCATCTATCGGGAACTAAGACGATCGGAATATTTCCCCTTCTCAAAGACAATAGCTGCTGGTTTCTGGCTTGCGATTTTGACGGGGAAGGTTGGAAGCTGGACGCGACCGCTTTTTTTGAGATTTGTGGGCGCTATGGAGTACCCGCATATCTGGAACGATCGCGCTCCGGCAACGGCAGCCATGTCTGGATTTTTTTCGCCTCGCATGTTTCCGCCATATCAGCCAGACAACTGGGCATGCGGCTTCTTCGCCAGACGATGGATGTGCGTAGCGACATGGGTTTGGGAAGCTATGACCGCTTCTTCCACAATCAGGATTTCGTACCTAAGGGAGGGTTCGGCAATCTCATCGCCGCTCCGCTCCAAAAAAAATGCCGCGTGTTGGGGAACACGGAATTCTTGGATGCATCCTCACGGGAATTAAGAACTTGGTCGGACCAATGGACTTTTCTGAGCGGAATTCAGCGTCTCACCCCGGCTCAATTGGATGCCCTGCTGGAAACAATGCCTCTTGTCACTGTCGGGACAGGCAAACCTCCGGCAGCAACTCCTGAGGTCAAAGCACGGCATCCAGCCCCAAAAAAGATTCGTTGTGAATTTGGGGCTTCATTCAGCATAGAGAAATCCGGCATCCCACCGTGGATGCTTTCCCAAATAAAACACCTGGCTTCCCTGCATAACCCACAGTTTTACAAGAATGAAAAACAGCGCCGTTCAAACCACATGACTCCACGGTTCATCAAATGCTATCGGGAGGATTTCAGCCATATTCACCTGCCGCGCGGGACAGCCGAGGAGGTTGAAACCATTGCTCGAAATGCTGGCAGCGAATTAATCTGTGTAGACAAGCGGCGACTTCCCGAACCGATCACCCTGCAATTTCACGGATGTTTAAGACCCGAACAGGAACAGGCTATGAAAGCCGTGCTGGCCCATGACATGGGATTTTTGGTCGCGCCTCCAGGGGCCGGGAAGACCGTCATGGGATGTTTTGCCATAGCCCATCGAAGTTTACCTACTCTGGTTCTTGCTGACAGGAAGCCTCTCCTCGATCAATGGCGTAAGCAATTAACGGCTCTCTTAGGGCTGAAATCCCGCGAGATAGGACAGGTCGGCGGTGGCCGAAACCGTCAAAGCGGCACCGTGGACTTAGCCATGATGCCGAGCTTGACGCGACGGGACGACCTGCCTGAATTCTTCTCCAGATATGGCTTCATCATTCATGATGAGTGCCATCATGTTCCGGCCGCGACGTTCGAGGCATGTATGAGTGAAGCCTCCATACGCTACATTCTTGGACTCACCGCCACCCCCTATCGCAGGGACGGACTGGAAGAAATCATCACTATGCAGTGTGGGCCGATACGTTATCGGATGGCAGAAGATAAGAGCAGCCTGCTGCTGAATCTCAACATCCGCGAGACAGAATTTGCCTTGTCATCGGAAGGCGAAATTCCCATCCAAGAGGTATTCGGAAGCATTGTTCAGGATGATGCCCGAAGCGCTCTGATTGAACAGGATGTGCTGGATGCTCTGAGTCGGGGGCGGCGGTGCCTTATCTTGAGTCATAGGAAAGAGCATTGTCGGCTCTTGGCTGAGAAGCTAATTCAGAAAGGAAAAACGCCTTTCATATTGAACGGTGGTCAAGGTAAGAAAGAGCGGACAGCAATATTAAATGCCATTCAGGAAACACCGCAGGACAAAGATTTGATCGTTGTGGCGACCGGACAATACTTGGGCGAGGGTTTTGATTGCCCACAGCTCGATACTTTATTTCTGGCTTTCCCCATTGCTTTCAAAGGCAAATTGATTCAGTATGTGGGACGCATTATGCGGGACTTCCCGCAGAAGACAATTGCAGAAGTCTACGATTATGTTGACGCGCAAACTCCGGTTCTCAAACACATGTTTTTTCGCCGCCAGAAAACCTATAAGTCTCTCGGCTTTTTTAATGAAAAAACAAAGGATGTGATGATATGAACTTCTCTCCAGAATTCACGATAACAAACGGTATTACCGCAGGGCTTACCAAGATTGAGCGCGCGCGAGGTTTACTTGATGCGGCCAAGCTCTCGAAAGATTGGATTTCCGACATGCAAAACCGCGCTTTGGTTTTAGAGGCTCACCATACGACGCATATTGAAGGCACTCATTTAACCCTTGAGCAATCTGAAAAACTTTTAGCCGGTAAAAAGTTCCTGGAGCCGATCCAGATGATACAAAGGAACTGCTCAATTATCGCAAGGCCTTTGATTTTTGACTGAGTGTTTGGACAGCGGCGAACCTATCACAGAAGGTCTTATCCGTG
>CAYHWZ010000246.1:0-4231 GCA_964359975.1 uncultured Elusimicrobia bacterium
GTGGTTGCCGGCCGCAACTTTATGCCCTCACTCACCGCGCAATACGGCCCGGACAGCGGTGTGCAATTCGCAGGGGAACTCTCGCTTAGAGAGTTAGGCCGTCTCTACCGGAACACGCGCGCGTTCGTATTTCCGTCGCTTTACGAAGGGTTCGGACTGCCTCCTCTGGAAGCCATGTCATGCGGCGCCCCGGTCATTTGTTCCAACGCCGCATCATTACCTGAAGTGGTTGGCGACGCGGCCATTACCGTTACCCCGACCGACGGCCCCGCCCTGACCGGTGCCATGACCCAAATCTGGGAAAACTCTGCCCTGCGCGACACATTGCGCTTAAAAGGATACGAACGCGTCAAACTTTTTACCTGGGAAAAATGCGCCGAAGAGGTTGCCAAATGTTATCTGGAATGAAACCCCGCGTCGCTCTTATCCACGACTGGCTGACCGGCATGCGCGGGGGCGAAAAAATCCTGGAAGTTTTCTGCGAGCTTTACCCGGAGGCCGACATTTTCACACTCCTGCATGTCCCCGGTTCCGTCAGCGAAATAATCGAAAAACACAGCATCAATACAAGCTTCCTCCAACATTTTCCTCAAATCAAAAAACGTTACCGCCACTATCTCCCATTCATGCCGCGCGCCATCGAGAGTCTGGATCTCAAAGGATACGACCTTGTTCTGTCCAGCAGTCATTGCGTTGCCAAAGGATGCCGTCCCGATAGCAACGCCGTTCACATCTGTTGCTGCTTCACACCCATGCGGTACATCTGGGACCAGTACGACAACTATTTCGGTCCCGACAGTCCCTGGGTAAACCGCACAGCGATGAAACTGCTGAGACCCTCGCTCCAGCAGTGGGACGTGGAAAGTTCGCGGCGGGTCACACATTTCATCGCCATATCACAGTTCGTCGCAGACCGCATTAAAAAATACTACAAACGGGATTCCGACGTCATTTACCCGCCCGCGGACACGGATTTCTATACACTCCCTCAGTCCCGGACAAATACCGCAGACCCCTATTATCTCCTCGTCTCCGCCCTTGCTCCGTACAAAAAAATCGACCTTGCCGTACGCGCGTTCAGTACCGGCGCACGCAAACTCAAAATCGTCGGCACCGGACAAGACGCTGAAAAGTTGCGCAAACTTGCCGGACCCAATGTGGAATTCCTCGGCTGGCGCAACAACGATGAACTGCGCGGACTATACCAGAATTGCCAGGCCCTCATTTTTCCCGGAGTGGAGGATTACGGTATTGTCCCGGTCGAAGCCATGTCGTGCGGCAAACCGGTCATCGCCTACCGTGCAGGCGGCGTCACCGAAACTGTTTCCGAGAATGTCGCCGGTCTTTTCTTTGAGCGCGCCGACGAGACATCGTTGCTGGATGCTGTCGGACGTTTCGAAAAGCAGACTTGGGACTCGTCAAAAATCCGCGCTCACGCGCTCAAATTCAGCAAAACAGTTTTTGTCTCACAAATGAAGCAGTACCTTGCCAAATTCCAGAAATGACCGCAGGCGAATCTCCACTGCCGGACCTGAAGGGCTGGGAAATAGACATCCGCACTCTCTACACAAGCAAAGACTGGAAAAACCGTAAAATCTACTTCCGTGAAGATCTCTTTGAACCGCAGCAAAAAAATTGCTGCGTCCTTCTGCACCATATCGGCGAAGTGGGAGTCAACAAAGACATTGCGCGCGCCGCTGTTTTTAGCAGCAAAAAAAACGCCGAGCTCACATTCAAAATATCCGGTTATCTTTTCTGGTACTTCGGCGACAATAGCGTGCAGTTCAACAGCGCAGGCAATATCGCGTTTCTCAGCGTCTACAGCCAGTCCATTAATCTTGCCGGACAAAGCCGCGCGGAAATTTTCCTCTACATTCTGGACATCACAAAAAAGCAGTTCACCTGTCTCGACATGCAGCTTCCCGACTTTCCCGATGTTAAACAGACAGACGCATCACTTTACAAGCTGACCTGCAGACGATGGGCATCCCCGCCCGGCAGCGATACCGTAGAAGAAACAAAAATCCTGGATTTATCCAAAGTCGAATGGCGCAGTTTTGACAAAACCTATTTTGATCTCCCCGGACGGTGCTGGCGCGTCCCGTATCCCGCGCAACCGTAATGGAATCCTGTCCGGGAATTTCATACAATAGCCCATTACAATATGACGCCCATAGCTGAAACAAAATACACACAAGCGGACATCCAGGCCTGCATTGACCTCCTGGAATTTCTCGTGCGCAACAAAGACGAGTACGTCCGTCTTTCCGACGAACAGCGTATCGCGCTCATTACAGTGGCAGGCCAGATTTCACGGCCCGACCGCGACCAGATCCGTCTCACCCGGAAAACCAAAGCCAGACTGAAAAAACAAACGATTGAAAACCATCAACGCATACTTCGTGCAGAAACCGGCATCCGCGCCGCACGGACCGCGCCTGTGTTCACCGCGCCCGGACAAATCACGGATACGGACAGACATTCCGTCAGACCCGTCCGGCACCTGCTCAAATCCCGCGCCTGCTACGTCTGCAAAAAAGAGTTCACGCGCCTGCATTTTTTCTACGATTCCATGTGCCCTGCCTGCGCGGACTTCAACTATTCCAAACGGTTCCAGACCGCGCCCATGCACGGTCAAGTCGCGCTTATCACCGGTTCCCGTCTCAAAATCGGATACCAGTCCGCCCTCATGATGCTCCGTGCCGGTGCCACTGTCATCGCCACCACGCGTTTTCCTGTGGACAGCGCACGGCGTTATTCAAAGGAAAAAGATTTCAGCCAATGGCACAACCGTCTGCACGTCTATGGTCTCGATCTCCGTCATACACCCAGCGTAGAACTTTTCACTGATTTTGTCCGTCAAAAATACCACCGGCTCGATATTCTCATCAACAATGCCTCCCAGACTGTGCGCCGGCCTCCCGGATTTTACGCGCATCTGATACCGGGCGAAACTACCCCGTACCAGACATTGCCCGCGCCGGTGCAGGAACTGCTTCGCCCGTTTGAAGACTGCAAAAATGTCCTCTCACAGAGCGCTGCGCTCCTGCAGAACGGCGCCTCGACGGAAATAGGATGGAGCGGCACAGCAGCTGGTATCGGCATTTCCGCTTCAGCCAGACTTTCGCAGATTCCTTACACGCACGACCGTACCCTTGCGCCGGAAAAAATATTTCCAGCCGGATCCCTGGACGCTGACCTCCAGCAGGTTGACTTGAGAGAGGTCAATAGCTGGCGTCTGCGTCTGGGGGAAATTTCCACCGCCGAACTCATCGAGCTCCAGCTCGTCAACGCCATCGCTCCTTTTGTCCTCTGCAATAAACTCGCGCCCATGATGAAACTGGAAAACACCGGCCAAAAACATATTGTCAATGTGTCCGCGATGGAAGGCAAGTTCACCCGTTACGTGAAAACTGACCGTCACCCTCACACCAACATGGCCAAAGCCGCGCTGAACATGCTTACCCACACTTCCGCGCCCGACCTGGCCAAACACGGGATTTTCATGAACGCCGTCGACACCGGCTGGGTCACCGACGAGGACCCGGCTGTCCATTCCACTCGGAAAAAGGAAGAACTCGATTTCCAGCCGCCGCTCGACATCGTGGACGGAGCAGCCAGAGTCTGCGACCCGTTCTTCCATGGAATCCTGACCGGCAGCCACATATACGGCAAATTCCTCAAAGACTATTTCCCCATTGACTGGTGACTGCGGTACACCGAACCCCTTTTCTTTCCCCCTTGGAAAGGGGGAACACAAGGGGGTTTGAGCCGTTGCAGTTTAGTGATAAACCGCATTTGATTTAACCTGCCGGATTTAATATCATAACAAGATTGGATTTACTGTCGAGAATATGAATATTTTTCGCTGGCGTTGGCTATATCTTGCCGGACTGATTGCAGGAGATGCAGTCTTGGTCTATTTCGCGTTCTGGTCCGCGTACGAAATCCGCTTTTTTTATCAGCCCTTTCTCACTATTTTCCCTGCAGACAAAGGAGTCCCCGGATGGTCCCGTTACCACCAGGCCTTGCTCAGCGTCATCCCCATCTGGATCATCATCTCCAGCTACTGGGGCGGAAGGTACGGTTCCAGGTTTCTTGACAAAGCCGAAGATTTTCTCAGCGTGCTCAAAACTGTCAGCATCGGCACCGTCATGGTCATCACCCTTACATTTCTTTACCGCCGGTACGAATATTCGCGGTTGGTCATTGCGCTCTCCTGTCCCATCAC
>CAYHWZ010000247.1:0-4184 GCA_964359975.1 uncultured Elusimicrobia bacterium
GAATTTTGGCAGGTTTTTGTGCGAGTGAAAAGGCATTTCCGGAGCAAAGTTCCGTTTCTTCCAATACTGTCCCGGCGGAAACGGACGGAAAGCGTACGTGACCAGATACAGTCCGTCCATCTTGATTATCCGCGGGTCCTCGATACATCCCCCGTCCTGTCCGTCAATGCTCGGTGAAATCACCGGACGGTCCGAAACCCTGCGGAAATCAAATCCGTTCCCGGACACCGCCAGTCCGAAATGAATGCGGTGCGCCTTGTCGTGTCCCGATGCTCTGTAGAGCAGATGAACTTTCCCATTTTCGTGCCACGCGCCGGGATTGCACACAGCAAAAGATTCCCAATTGTTCGAACTCTTCGGCGATAATATCGGATTGTTGCGGTATCGTGTAAGCTGCATAGACTCCTCCAGTTAGAATTTGACCGATAGACTCAATTTGTAGCTTGAACCCAGCCGCCCGAACGGCGACCATGCAAAGTCCAGACCGTACTTTTTCCAAATCAGGCCCAACCCCGTGCTGAACCCTGTCATGCCTCTTAAATCAAATGCCGTACGGGTCGAGTAACCGGCCCTGCCCGCGAGAGTTATTTCCCGCGCCGCCGGATACAAAACTTCTGTACCAATATTCAAATCAGGGTCATTGTCCCTTGGAAAATTGGAATCCAGCGACACTATCCAATTCTCGCGCGCCTGCCATTTTCCGCCGACACGTAGGATGAGCGGCAGGTCATCGCTCTCCGCTTCGCGTTTGATAGGGTCGCCCAGATTGAGCACGCCGATTGCCAACTCCACATTCTTCCACTGGTTCCAGGCCGCGCCCACGTCCGCCAGTCCGGTGTACGCGGTCTGCGTAATCTTTGACTGCACAAATTTCGCCGCAACACCGATAATGAATTCACCCTCGTAACCGATTCCTTTGACCTTGCGCGCCCACCCCAGACTTGCCGCCATGTCGTACGGCCTGAATGTTCCCACCGGCCCGAACTCGTCCGTCTCTTCAATTGTGCCCGCGCTGAAATATTGGAAACCCACTCCCACACTGCCGAACCGTCCGATACTCTGCGAATATCCGGCAAAATCAAGGTAACTGTTCTGCAAATGGTCCGAGTGCATGAGCACCGCGGATTTGCCAGACACTTTCCCAAGACCCGCAGGATTCCAGTAAAGCGCGTCCGCTCCGTCGCAAACAGCCGAGTATGCGTCACCCATGGCTGCTGCGCGCGCGTTCACGCTCATCTTAAGGAATGAAACTCCGCTCGTACCCAGCGCTTCTCTCCCGAAACCTGAATAAGCATGCAGAGAAAAACTCGTTCCCGCTAAAATCAAAGTCAGGAATATTTTCATTGCGCAGATCTTAATTGACCGGTTCATTCTACTTTTCAACCGCAACCTTCAAAATTGAGCGCGAATCGTTTGCGCCTTCTATCATCGCCAGATATACCCCGCTCGCCACTTTTGCTCCCGACGCATTCTGCGCGTTCCACCGCGCTATCCCCTGCACATCCGCATTCAGTTCACGCACCAGTTCGCCCTGCAGAGTGTATATTTTCACGCTCGCATTCGCGCTTAGATTGGAAAATACCATCTCTTTTTGTCCCCTGAAAATCTTCAGCGGGTTGGGATTCACCCTGGCCTGCTGCACGTCCGTAGCCGCAGTCACGGCCATCAGCTGAAATTTGCTGAAATGGTCCGTCATTGCCAGCGCAGTGCGACCGTTGATATCAATCACCGTCGGCAGTATGAGCCATTGACCCCTTCCATCATCCAGCCGCGCCACTGTAAATGTGCGCGGGTCCCTGTCTGCCGCGTCGGAACTCCGGTACGTCAGCCGGATGGACACTGGCTTCAGCGGCTGCACCGCCTTGTTCGGATTAATTTCAATCCCAATCCCCATTCCGTTCAGCAATGACGGCGCAGTATACGCATATGCACCAAATGCTTTCGCACCCGGCAGACTGTCCGGCTGTTTCACAGTCAACGTCACGTCTTCGGAAAACGCGCCCGACGGGATGCTTGCCTTTATTGCGCCGGACGGAGGATTGAGCGTAATGTCCAGATTCTTTGCCGTGGATGGAGACAAACTGGTCTGCAATGTCTGCTGTGAATCCGCCGAAAGATTGACAATAACAGTATCCTGCGAAGCCAGCACCGTCAACGTTCCGGATTGCGAACCTACTGTCACTCCGCCGTTCCTGACAGAGACCGGTTGAGAACTCTGCACTACCAGCCCCGTCGCAGACGCCACGACCTTGATTTCCGAGTTGGCCGGTATCTGCAGGGACAGACCGTTGCCGTATGTCACGGACGCGGTCTGCGTGCTGGTAAGTGTCTGTTCCGTAGTACCGTTACTGAGCAAAGCGCTCACAATCTGCACGCCCTGGTCCGCTGTGAGTGTTGTGCCGCCTGCGTTCACCACGCCTCCCGTGGATACATATCCGGTGATCGTATAGGTTGATGCAGAAGCGCTCGCCGCTGTCATTGCCCCGTCTCCGTTCCTCGCCCTTACACGGAAAAAGTAAGTGGTCCCGGCGCTGAGATTGCTCACCACCGTGTACGTGCCGGTGAACAAAGCGGAAAATGCGACCGGAGTGGAAATGACTGCCTGCGTAGCAAAATTGTCCGTAGACTGTGTCAGTTCATAGAATGTACCCGACGCATTTCCGTTGACGGACCACGCCGCTGCCAGTTCCTTGACTTTCACCGACGAAAAATTGATGTCCGCAGGCACAGCGGCCAGCGTGTACGAACTGATAGTCAGTGCCGACGTCGAAACGGATAAACTGTTGAAAGCTGTCACTCGCGCCGCAAATAATGTGTTCGGCGCCGCGTTGGACACTGTCAACGACGTGTTGTTGGCCGAGACAGAACCATAAATCCCGTTGGTAGTATTGATCACTCTGAATCCATCCTCATTCGATGAAGTGTCCGTCCAGGAAAAAGTCATGTAATCCGTCCCTCTGTCCGACACCCGGAAACCGGACGGAGCCGAGGGCGCGCTGAGAGCCCCGCTGGTAACAGTGGAGAACACAGCGTTGAACGCGCTCGTGCTCCCGCCCGCCCCATACGCAAATATCCTGAAGTAAAATGAGGAAGATAAACTCAATCCGCCTGTAGTCAGCGAAAGTACAAATGTGTCGCTCGCAGTGAAACTGTAAAACCCGCTGTCCGTCGATATCTGTACCTGATAACTTGTCAAAGGCGCCAGCGGATTGCTGTTGTTGGACCACGCAATCGAAATTGAGGTCGAGCTCACCGACGTTGCGGAAATTGTCCCCGGCACAGCCGGCATGGTGGTGGTCGAAGCCACAGACGTACTCCCGCTGGCCAACGAACCGCTCTCAGCTCTTGCGGCAATCGTGTACGTTGTATTCGGCGTAAGGTTCGTCAAGGTCAGACTGGTGATTCTGCCCGACGAAGAGGCCGAGACCTCAAACGAACCTGTGGTCACGGACAAAATTGTGCCCGGCAGATTCCCGTTCAGTCCCAGGTTCACCGTGACAGACGCGGCAAACACGCGAAAATTCGTCAGCGTCGGCGCGCTCGGCGAAATTGTGTTGACTTCAACCGTGTAAGGACCGTTCGTCACCGTGTTCCCGTTCACGTCCACGGCCAGCGCGCGTATCTGATACGTTGTGCCGCGCTGAAGAGTTTTCGCGTCCCATGTGAAAGAATACGACGTGTCGCCCACATCCGTGTCAATGCCGACAGTGTACCAGCTTGCCCCGCCGCTGAGCCCGTCATGTTCGAACCGGACTTCCTCCAGCGTCACATCCGTTGACCCCGCGTCCGCAGTAACCGCCAGTGTATTGGTCGCGGCAAATACAGCACCAATGGAAACCTCAGTCCCATTATTAGTGAACGAAGTCGGCGTCGAGGGAAAAACCGTGTCCAGCATCTGAATATTGTCAATGTTCAGCACGTATCCCGACGCAGGCACAATGAGAGGCGACGACAACTTTTCAAACCAGAACTGTACATACATCAATCTCGACTTGTCGACCGCGGAAAATGCAGTGAGCGGTATCCGCACTTCCTGAAAACTGCTCGGTAAGCCCCCGCTCAGATAAGTCGTAAGGTTGAGCACAGTTTCCGCTCCGGCAGAATCTTTCATCCCGATGCCCATATCATTGCCCGCGCCCGAAACATCCCCGCGGATCTGAAACGAAAGTGTGTCCGTGCCTGTC
>CAYHWZ010000248.1:0-4151 GCA_964359975.1 uncultured Elusimicrobia bacterium
GCTGGCAATACGCGTGCTCAGAGAAGATAAACCGAAATGGTCCCTCGCCGCTCTGTCGCTTTGTTCCGCCATGCAGTTCTTTTCCGGCCACATTCAGGTCTGGATGGCGACACATCTGATGACCGTGGTCATCTGGTTTTGGACAATTTACCAGTTACCGTCTGAAAAACGGCAATCCCGTCTGCAGACCGGGACAATTTTTGCCGCATGTTTTGCAGGTCTGGCCATGGTGCAGTTTCTGCCGACACTTGTGCTGATAATGCATTCCACACGGTTCAAACCAGAGGAAATTTTCACTTCTCAATACATCTACGAGTTCGCAGTTTCGTACTCGATGAAATGGAACCGTCTGCTGGGTTGGATTGTTCCGGATATTTGGGGAAATCCTGTGCTGCAGAATTATTATGACCCTGTCCACCCGTCGGAATATTTTGAAACGGAACCAGTCTACTTCGGCTGGATACCTATGGCCTGCGCGTTGGCCGGGTTATTCATCCTAGCACGCCGCAAGAAATATTTTACCGCCGGATTCATACTGCTTTTTCTGTTTCTGGCAACCGGGAAATACAGCCCGCTGTACAATCTTGTCTGGGGACAGCTCTCGTTCGCGCGCGTACCGGCACGTCTCTATCTGGGCGCATTGACCGGCATGATACTGGCCGCGTCCGTCGGATGGGATTGGTTTGTAAAACAGCGGACCGCGAGGGTAAAGGCGGCTGTTTTTCTGCTGATATTTCTGGACCTTTTTGTCCACGGCCGCAAATTCATCTGGTCCGAGGATGCGGGTCCCAAACTGGGCATAACACGCGCAAACCAGTGGGTCAGCGACCAACTTTCCACTAATGGTCCGGTCCGGATTTTCGTGCATCAGGACCTCGGCAACGTCAACAAAACCATGTTCAGCAAATTTCTTAATGTAAACGGTTATGAAGCTGTGGTGCCAAAATCGCTGATGGAATATTTTGCCCGCACACAGGGAAGCGAGGCGCTTTCAACCACTGGAATCGGCGTGCAGAATCCAGCCAAAAACTCCTTCAATCTCACCGGCGCAAAATATCTGGTGCTGCCGTCGTCAGTGCGGGCCAGTCTGCCGCTTCGGTTTGAGGAACCCGGTCTGTCCATTTATGAAAACCCTTACGCAACTTTTGCGTCCTACGCAGTTTTCTCTCTGAGAACTCTGAAAAAGAACGGGCTGTTCATGTATTTGGATTCTCCGTCATTTCAGGCCAGGCGGGAGATTTTGCGGGAACCGGAAATTCAGGGTGAGCCGGTCACAACCCCGCAGATTTTGCGTCCTGCCAGACTCCAACTGCTCCGGTTCGCCAGACAACACCCCAACCGCTTTGAACAAATGTGGGAAAGCGACGGCCCTATGGAAAGCTGGGTTTTTCTGTCGGAATCTTATTATCCGGGCTGGGAATTCTGGACTGAGTCGGGACTGAAGGCGGCTCCCTTCCGCGCAAACGGATATTTTCAAGCCGTCCGGTATAATAAGCAGAAAACGCCTCACGAACGTACCTGGTGGCTGTTCCGCCCGCAGGATTTCATTTATGGCGCATGGATCAGCGGTATGTTTATTTTGATTTGCCTGGGATTCATGCTTTCGCCAAAACATGTCCGCGCCTACGAATCATGAAAAATAGCCCTGTCTCATTCGGATTATGATATAATTGAATTTTATGCCCATTGTACGCGACCCTGCCATATTCTATCTGACCGCTTTTCTAATCGCGGCGGTTTCTTCATTTTTGTCCTGCCCGATTTTCAGGGTCATTGCCCTGAGGTTCGGGATTATCGACCATCCCAACACTGCGGTCAAAACACACAAAGCAGCCACACCCTATCTCGGCGGATGCGCCATTGCTCTGGGATTCGTCCTCAGCGTATTGATTACGCAGATGATGTCGCCGTATTCCAGCCGTTCGTTCAGCCCGCTTTACGGCATTTTTTCCGGCGGGTTCCTCATTCTCATGCTCGGTCTGGTGGACGACATTGTGAGCGGGGGACTGACTTTTAAGGAAAAATTCTTCATCCAGTTCATTGCCAGCAGTGTGCTTCTGTTTTACGATATCGGCCTGAAGTTCATCTCGCCGCGGTGGGTAGCATTCGGATTGACCATGTTCTGGGTGACGGGCGTGATGAACGCCATCAATATCATTGACATCATGGACGGACTTGCAAGCGGACTGGCGGCGGTCGCGGCGCTGGCATTCCTCTTCATTTCACTCCCTACGGAGCAGGTCTACGTCAACCTGGTTTCCGCTGCGCTCGCCGGCGCATGTATCGGGTTCATGCCGTTCAATTTTTCCAAAAAGTGGAAGATGTTTATGGGCGATACCGGCAGTCTGTTGATAGGATATGTGCTGGCCACGCTCTCGCTCGGCACGGAATATACCACTCTGCACAATGCCGGTGTTTTTGCACCGGTGCTGATACTGGGTGTGCCGCTTTACGACACATTTTTTGTCATGCTCATCCGTTACCGCAAAGGACTGTCGCCGTTCCTCGGCAGTAAGGACCACTTCGCTCTCCGACTGGAAAAACTCGGCCTTCCCAGACACAAAATCCTCTGGATTGCTCTGGGCATCAGCGTGATTTTAAGTTACTGCGCCTGGCTCACCACACGGATATGGTTCTGGTGGGCGGTGGGACTCTACGGTCTCATCGTGCTCACCGCAATTCTGGTCGGCGTCTGGCTTTCAAGAATAAAAATTGACTAGAAATACGAAAGTCCTTGTCCTCGGCGGAGGTCTGGCCGGCATTTCCTGCGCGTATCATCTCCGCAAACTGGGCGTGAAAGACTGCGTTGTGCTCGAAAAAAGCGGCACAATCGGCGGCACTGCGCGTTCGTATAAAGTCGGCGGTTTCACTTTCGATATCACGGGTCATCTCCTTCACCTGCACTATCCTTACACGAAAAAACTCATCCGGCGGCTCCTGAAAGACAACATTTTCAGTTGTGTGCGCAACACCGCGATTTTTTCTAAAGGCGTGTACACCGAGTATCCTTTTCAGGTGAACACCTACGGATTGCCCGACCGCGTGGTCAAAGAATGCGTGGAAGGGTTCAGGCAGGCAGTCACAAAATATGCCGATCCTTCTCTCAGATCTACGTCGTTGCCGTTCGAAGACTGGAGCAAACGGACTTTCGGCAAAGGGATTCACAAACATTTCATGGGGCCGTACAACTTCAAGCTATGGCAGACTCCGCTCAACGAAATGACCGCGGAATGGTGCGGCATGTTCGTCCCTCAACCGAAACTGGAAGACGTTATCCGCGGTTCGCAGGGGGACAATTCCAAAACTTTTGGATACAACGCCACTTTTCTTTATCCAAAACGCGGCGGCATTCAGGTACTTTCCGAAGCGCTAGCCAAAGGGCTGGACATCCGTCTGGAAACCGGGTTTGAACGGATGAACTGGAAGGACAAAACTGTGACGCTGGAATCCGGCGAAACGCTGAACTATGATTTTCTCGTCTCAACTCTGCCGCTGGTGGAACTGCTGAACCGGACTGACGGGCTGCCGCGGGAAATTGAACACACGCGTAAAAAACTCCGCTGGACATCTATTCTCTGCATCAATCTCGGCGTGAACCGGGCCAAAATTTCCGACAAGAGCTGGATTTATTTTCCGGAGAAAGAGTATGTATTCTACCGCGTTGGTTTCCCGATGAACTTCACCCCGCACGCGGTGCCGCGCGGATGTTCGTCCATGTACGTGGAAGTCGGATATCAGCCGGACAAGAAGCTTAACTGGCAGAGTCCTGCATTTCAAAAAAGAGTGCGGCGCGACCTGGAAAAATGCGGCATTCTGAAGCGTGCGGACAAAATACTCGTCACCAGCATTGTGCCTGTGCGTCATGCCTATGTAGTATATACACCCGACCGCAAACAGACTACGGACAAACTATTTTCATTTTTGGGAGACCATCAAGTGCAGTCCATCGGCAGGTACGGCGGGTGGAAATATTCCTTTATGGAAGAAGCCATCCTCGATGGTAAAAAAGCTGCGGAAAAAATCGCAGGCGTCAATCCAGCTTAAGGTTCAGTTTTGAATTCAAAATATCCAACAAATACTCCGCGCGCGCAAGATGCGTGTGATAGCGGAGCAGATGTTTCTGCCCTTCCGCCGCGATTTGGCGCGTTTCC
>CAYHWZ010000249.1:0-4134 GCA_964359975.1 uncultured Elusimicrobia bacterium
CTGTGACAGCGCGAAAATGGACAGGACTGCGGCAAAAATAAAGCTCCGAATCTTGATAATATTCCTCCAATGAACAGGCTGAAAATCCACGTCCTTTTAATATAGCAGGTTAGCCGTTTGAAATCAATCACCTCAATTTGCTACTCTTTATATACCAACTATGAAAGCTGTGATTATGGCAGGAGGGTTCGGCACGCGTCTGCGTCCGCTGACCTGCAACCTGCCCAAACCAATGGTGCCGATGGCCAACCGTCCGATGATGGAACATATCGTCGACCTTTTGCGCAAACACAATTTCACCGAAGCGCTCACCATGCTCTACTTTTCGCCCGAAGATATCCGCGGCTATTTCAAGGACGGGTCCAAGTTCGGCATTGAGATGAGTTACCTGGCTCCGTCAGGCGATTTAGGCACCGCCGGATGCGTCAAGTTCGCGGAAAAACAGCTGGACGACACTTTTATCGTGCTGTCCGCGGACGTACTGACGGACTTTGATCTATCTGCGGCCATCCAGTTTCACAAAGACAAGAAAGCGCTCGCCACCATGGTGCTCACGCGAGTGCCCAACCCGCTGCAGTACGGAGTGGTGATTATCGACGACGAGAACCGCATCACGCGCTTTTTGGAAAAACCGTCGTGGGGCGAAGTTTTTTCCGACACTATCAATACCGGCATCTACATTCTGGAACCCGAAGTGCTGAAAGAAATGGAAGCGGACCAGACCACGGATTTTTCCAAAGATTTGTTTCCGAAACTGCAGGCAAAGGGCGCGGCGCTCTACGGTTATGTGGCGAGCGGGTACTGGAAAGATGTCGGCGATTTACGCGAATACCGGCTGGCGCACCGCGACGTGCTCGATGGTAAAGTAGTTGTCCGCACGCTCGGCAAAAAAAGCGTGATGACATACAAAGACCACGAGGCCGCAGTCTGGATTGACAAAGATTGCGAAATACAGGACGGGGTTGAATTCGTCGGCAACTGTATCGTGGGCAAGAACTGCGTGATTGAAGCCGGCGCAAAAATCGAGAACAGCGTGATCGGCGACAACTGTGTCATTGCCAGTTTCAGCCAGACGTCCGGCAGCGTGATCTGGAAGAACGTGCGCGTCGGACGCGAGAGCATGATCCGCGACGCTGTCGTCGGAGAGCGCACCTCCATCGGCGAACGCGCGCTCATTCAGGTGGGCAGTGTGATAGCGGACGAGTGCACCATCGGCAGCGACGCCAAGATCCGCTCGCACGTCAAAATTTGGCCGCACAAAACTTTGGAAGACGGAGCCATCCTGGCCACCAGTCTTGTCTGGGGCGAAAAATGGTCGCGTACATTGTTCGGCGGATACGGCATTTCCGGGCTCGGCAACATTGAAATCACACCGGAATTCGCGGCCAAAGTCGGCGCTGCGTACGGCGCGTATCTCGGTAAAGACGCATACGTGGTCACTTCCCGCGACGCGCACAAAGGCAGCCGCATGATCAAGCGCGCGTTCATTTCCGGACTGCTTTCCAGCGGTGTCCGCGTCGGAGATTTGCGCACATCACCCATTCCCGTTATCCGTTACGAAATAGGTAAAGAAGGCGAAGCCGGCGGCGTGCACGTGCGCATTTCGCCCTATGACGAGCGTCTCATTGACATCATCATTCTCGACGCAAACGGCGGCACGATTTCGTACAATCAGGAAAAAGCCATCGAACAACTTTTCCTGCGCGAGGATTTTAAGCGCGCAGCCATTGCCGATAGCGGCGAAATATTGGCCCCGCCCCGCTCGCAGGAATATTACCGTGCAGGATTTTTAAAGTTAATCAACAAAGAACTGCTCCGTCAGGCGCGGTTCAAAGTGGTCATTGACTACGCATTTTCATCCGCGTCCATGACTTACCCGCCCATCCTCGGCGAACTCGGCCTGGAAGTGGTGGCGCTCAACTCGTATCTCAACCCGCAAAAAATCACCAAGTCGGAAAAAGAGTTCCAGCATTCGCTCGACCAGCTTTCCAATATCGTGACCACATTGAAAGCGGACATCGGATTTTTGATTGACAACGGCGCGGAAAAAGTCTTTATCATAGACGAACGCGGACGAATCGTGCCAGAAATGAACGCGCTGGCAGGCGTCTGTTACCTGGTGATGAAAAGTTACGCGGACGGGATCGTGGCCGTGCCCGTGAACCAGCCATCCGTGATTGAAAAATTGGCGGAAAAGTCCGCGCTCACCGTCAAACGTGTGCCCACCACTCCGCGCCAGATTTTACAGGCGTCGAGGACAGAAGGCATGCGGTTCGTCGGAGACGGAATCGGCGGATTCATTTTCCCGGAATTCCAGACTTCGTTCGACGCCATGTACGCGATTGCGAAGATTTTGGAAATGCTGGCAGAACAAAAAGTGCGGTTCGGACAGCTTCTCCGCGAAATCCCGCACAAAATTGCGGTGCAGCACAAAAAAATCCCCTGCCCGTGGGACAAAAAAGGACAGGTGATGCGGCTCGCATACGAGAGCGCGAAAAACAAGAGCACGGAACTCGTGGAAGGCGTCAAAATCCATTTCCGCGATTCGTGGGTACTCATGCTGCCGGACCCGAACGAGGCCTATTTTCATGTGTGGGTAGAGTCGGACGACGAACGCCGCGCCCGCGACCTTTTGCGCGACTTTTCAGAGAAAATCACCAAGTGGATACAATGAGAAAATTTTCCATGCGGACAGTTTTTGCTTGCGCAGTCCTGCTCGCAGGCGCCGGATATTTGCGCGCCGCCGAAGGAGACAAACGGACTGTCACCGTAATTTCCGATTCCAAAGTCCGAGCACAGCCGGAACAGGCCTCCATCGTCATGCATTTCACATCCTTCGGATGGACAGTGGAACGCGCCCGGCGGAAAACCGACGGGACAGTGACCAAATTTCTTGACAAACTGGCCAAAGAAAAAGTGGCCATCACTTCCACCCAGTGGGGACCGGCAAAACTCAAGCCGTCCTACCAGTTCAACCGCGACCTGAAAGCCAGCGTACCGTCGGATTTTCTGGTCAGCCGCCAGATTACGCTGGAACTTAACGATTTTAAAGCCGTGACGCGCATCATGGATATCAGCATATCCGTGGGTTCGTTCATACTGGAATCCGTCACGCTCGGTGTAAAGGACAAGGAAGATTTGGCGAAAAAATCTTTTAACAAGGCGTTTGAGGACGCGCGCGCAAAAGCAGATTCCGCCGCCAAGTCCGCGGGCGCGGCGATTGACACCGTTTCTTCTATCGAGGAACTTGGGTCCGAACTGCAGGAACCGAACCTTATCCAGGACACAGATTTTGCCGCATTGGCAACCGCCCCCTTGAAAGAATCCGACGGAGCAATGCGCGAACCGACTGACGAGTCCGGCGAAGGCGCGCTTGCGCTCTCCGACGACAAAGACAAGAGCAATGACCTTTCCTCAAACAACTGGGTCCAGCACCGCACCCGTTTGCGCGTCACCTTCACGTTGAAGTGAAGGTCGGATTCGTACAGAACAGTCCCCGTTTTTTATCCATAACCGAAAATATTGAAAAGTGCCTCGGCCTGATGAAAGGCCGGCGCGCGGATTTGTGGGTACTGCCGGAATTTTTCGCCACCGGATATGTTTTCAAGAAGCAGAGCGAGGTGTCCCGTGCCGCAGAATCCATCCCCGGCGGACCGACCACGCAGTCGCTCATCCGGCATTCACTGAAAAATCACTGCGCCATCGTCGCCGGACTGCCGGAAAAACAGGGCCGCGCGTATTACAATTCCGCCGTGCTCGTGCAAGGCAAAAAAGTGCGCGTTTACCGCAAGACACATCTGTTCGGCACGGAAAAAAACTTTTTCCAGCCCGGCAACAGCGGATTTTGGGTCGAGAAAGTGTGCGGTGTGAAAGTCGGCGTGATGATATGTTTTGACTGGTTCTTCCCGGAATCCGCGCGCACGCTGGCGTTGAAAGGCGCGCAAGTCATCGCGCATCCGTCGAACCTGGTGCTCCCCTGGGGCCCCGAAGGCATGAAACTCCGCAGTCTGGAAAACCGCGTGTTCACCGTAACCGCTGACCGGGTCGGCAGAGAACGCGGCCTGAAATTCATCGGGCAATCGCAAATAGTTTCCCCGCTCGGCGAATTGCTTTACCGTGCCGGCACAGAAAAAC
>CAYHWZ010000250.1:0-4122 GCA_964359975.1 uncultured Elusimicrobia bacterium
GTGACTTTCCGTCTGTCCCTGCCCGCTCACAGTTTTCGTATTCACAAAAACCGTTGCGCTCTGCCACCACGCCTCCACATTCCCGCCGCCCACCGGAAATGTCGCATAACGGACCAGATATTTCGCCGACGCGTCATTGTTGCCCGTGTACGCATCGTCGCCCGGAGCCGTCCACTGCAGATTGATTTCCCCGTCGTTCACACCCATGGACGCGGCCAGATTCGTCATTGCGCCCGGAGCCGTTGTATCCGCCGCGCCGCCGCTGTTCAAAATCAGCGAAATCGAAAAACTCCCGTCGCCGCTCACTTCATAAATTTTCGTTTGCGGAGAATTCGTGTTGTCCGCAGTCCCGTCCGTATACGACCCGTTCAGCGAAACACCCGCGCCCAGACTGAGCAGCGCCTGACCGCCCTGCGTGTTGCGCACTCCTATGACACTACCCGACGATACTGTCACCAGGTTGGTCTTGCCGTTACGGTACAGATCGCGCGAGTTCGGCGACAGACCAAACCGCACATACACCGCTCCCGAAACCGTCTCCTGATACGACGCTGTCAAAGTGTCCGAATTCGCCGGCAGGTTTATTATCTTTTTAATTAACCCGTTCGACGAAGTCAGCGTCACGCTCGACGACCACAACTGCGCCGTGTACGCGTCGTTAAGATATGTCCCGCCATTCATTTCCTGGAACGCATGCACATGTTTGGTCCCGATTTCCTCGCCTTCATTTTCATAATTGATGGCTGGCGCGCCCACCAACTGGAACCCGCCCGTGGTCATATTCGTATCATAAGCAAAAGCCATTTTCAGCCGGCCGCCGTCGTTTTCAAACACCGCATAAACTTTGTTGTTGCGCAGCACAAACTCATTTTCACCGTCGATATCCACATCCACTGCTTCAACCGTAGTCGCGCTCCCCTGCGTGCCGCTTGACACATTCTGCGCCCACTGCGACGCCCGCGCAATCACCGCCGCGTCGCGCATATGTCCCTGCAGATACAGCGCCCAACCCGACGTCACGTCATACGTCCCGTCCGACCCGCCGGCAAACTTGTCCGTATTGTCTTCATCGTGCCACGCAGTTTCAAAGTTCAGCGTGTTGTAAACCATTTCCGCGTAATCTTTCAATATATTGTTGGGCGACGCCTTGATTGCGTCCCACGTGTCGCGCATCAGCGTGCCGGCCGTATTGATATGACCGTAACTCTTGGAATTGGGCAGATTCTGCGAACCTTTGATTTTGGGAATACGGTTGGAGAAAGATTCTTCCTGACCCGACCCGAAGTACCAGTTGTCATAGCTCCACTCGCACGCACGCGACAGCCAGTCATAAGTTTTAATGGACAACCCTTCATTGTTCCCGTGATCTATCGGAGTCCAGCCGCGGTCCGCGATTTCGTTTAGCGTCACAGTTTCAATCCATTGATGGTTCGCGACCCATTTTACCGTCGAGTCCCATTGAGCCGGATTATTGTTGGCCAAAGGCGATGCAAACGAACGTCCCGCGTACGCTTCCCAATCGTCAAACACCAATACCAACTGTTCCTGGTCCGCGGACCGCGCCATATCCAAAAGTGTTTTCCTGGTCTCAATATGCAGACCCTCGTCCTGCACCCAGAACTTTGACCCGTCCGGATTCTGGTCCCCGCCCGCCGGCAATCCCAGCCGCGCGTCAATACCGTTCACCAGAAACACCAGCACATTGTTCACCTTATGCAGCTTGAACCTCTGTGAAGACGACATGCCGAACCAGTCCTTCATGTGATAATTATCGTCGAGTACCGTGGCCGTGTACCCCGTCGGCAAACCCGTTTCCGGATGCGTCAGAATATCTTTGAAAGTCGTCCCGCGTATCACGCGTTCCGGCACCCAGAAAACTTTCGGCAGTTGAGGCGGACTGAAAATATTCTGAATCAAGTCCCTGCGCGCCGCAATCGCCCGCGAGTTCGGATACAGTCCCGCCGTAGTATTATTTTCATAATACGGCATAATATGTTCCGCCAGCACGCCGCCGATGAGTCCGACTTTGCCCGCAGTCACCATATCTTTGATGCGCGTCAAAAATGCCGGGTCAGCCCACTGCGCCGCGGACAACAGCGAGCCGGACATATGAATGTTCCCCTTCACACCGTACCGGTCAATCGTGTCCAGTCCCAGACGGAATCCAGTGTCCACCATCTTCGTCCCGTCAGTACGCTGACTGTACACCCACTCGCGGATATCGTTGGCATTATTAATGGATTGATTCCCGTGATAAATGAACGCATACCGCGCCCGCCCCGTAGTCTGGCTCGTAGTGACAAACCCGTTCAGGAACGATGCCCCGCGGTCAATCGTAATGCCCGCCGCGTCCACCAAATCCGGCCCGCCCGCTATTTCACCGAGCCCGGAATTCGTCCCGTCCTTCATGGCAAAACACTGCATCTGCAAAGGTGTGCCCGGCGTCCACCCCGCGTTTATCAGCACCTGTTTCTTAATTGCAAATTCCGTTGCATCCAGCGCGCTGTTAAAATTCGCTCCAAAGAACGACCAGTTCTCCGCACCCCACGTCGAGTTCACCACCGAGTAAGAGTTCGCGGAATAAACCGTTATCCCCACTTTCCACGGCGTGTTCGTCTGACACTCGCTGAAATCCGGCAGCCACCCCTGACCGCCCGCGGATTGCCCTGCCCACGACAGCATCAGATACAAATCCAGATTCGCATTCTCCGCAAAAATCCCCAGCTCCTTAAAGTCCACGCGGAAATAATAATTGTTCTCACCCTCGCGCGCGTACAGCGCCAAAATGTTCCTGGAGTCGTCATACCCGTCGCTGAAAGCATACGCATCATCGTGCGGGTCCAGCGCCTTCACATCGGAAAATTTCCAGTCCAGGAAATTACCATCAATCACCCGCTCTTCATAATTGGACGGCACGCGCGGCGCGCCCGACACCTGAGAAGAGTTGGACGAAATGTTCCCCGCCGTATCCGACGCGCGCACTACAATGTAGTACGTCACCCCGTTCGTCAGTCCGGAAATCGTGTACACATTCGTCGCCCCCGACAGCAACGATGATTGAGTGGAATACGGACCGCCGTTCGTGGTACCCCAGTTCACCAGATAACCTGCGAGGTCCGGTTCAGAGTTCGCAGACCAGACCAGACTGATCGCCACATTCTGCGCCGTGGCCGCGAGCCCGGTCACAGCCGCAGGCGGATTGTCCTGCGCCGCAATCGCAGACGCCACCGAGGACAAACCGGATTTCTGCGCAGCCCAGTCCTGCGCTTCAAGTTTATAGTAGTACGTCACCCCGCTCGTCAGCCCGCCCACCTGCCACGAAGTGGACGATGCAAACGCCTGCAAAGCGTAATTCGGATTCGCCTGCCAGGTAGACTGATAAATGTTGTACCGCTGAATGTCCCAATCCGTACTCGTAGACCATTTCACCAGCACGCCGGACGCATTACCCTGCGCCAGCACCCCCGTCGGGTTCGGAGGTATCGCGTCGCCGGCCAACTGCCACTTGTTGGACGCATACATCTTCCCGTTCGCATTGTTCGCGGCCACGGAAAAACTCCGGTTATTGTTCGGAGCCGTGCCAAAATCCGCTTCCCAAGTAGCCCCGTTCAGCACAAATTTGTACATGAACGCTGTCGCCGGATTCAGCGTCATACTTACCTGCCATATCCCCAGCAATGCTCCGGTCTGCTGAGTCATCGGAAACCCGGACGCGCTCCACGTCGGAGCCAGCGTGTTCTGCGCCAGCACCACCGACGTAACATTCGCCACATTGCGCATATCCACCTGAAACACCACTTCAATCACTGTGTTCGGCGTCACCGTTGCCTGCGCGGAAAACGCGCTCTCACTAGCCGAAGTGTTCATCGCAGTAATACGGTAAAAGTACGCAGTCCCGTTCGTCAGACCCGTATCCGTATAAGTCGTGGTGGTGATCAGCACACCGTTCCGTTTAGTGTAAGGACCTCCGGACACAGAAGATTGATAAAGATTATATCCAGCCAGATTCCCTTCCGTGTTCGCCGACCACCGCACAATCGCCTGCGCATTGCCCGGAGTCGTAGTCACACCTGACGGAGCGGACGGAGGCGGAGCAGACTGGGCCATGGCCGACACTTCAAA
>CAYHWZ010000251.1:0-4066 GCA_964359975.1 uncultured Elusimicrobia bacterium
ACCCGTTTCATACTTTTTCATACCTGCTGTTCCTGCAGCGTCCCGCATGTTTGCGGACAGACTTCGCCTGGCAACTGTCTGTTGTCCCATCCGCACAGACTACACACGATGGAGCCTCCTTTCCTTCTGCAGCATCCGCATGAACCCGCGCGTCACAGTGTTGTCTCCGTGCCGCTGGTCATGACTGTAAACGGTTCATACCCGTCCCCAGCTTTTCATTGCTGTCCGTTATTGAGCTGCCATTCAACTTCCTTAGAACGAGGTTGAATCCAATGCCGTCACTGTCACGCTCAGAGTCTGTTCTGTGGAAAACGCAGTTTCCGTCGGTGTCTTCAAGTAGAACCACAGATTGCGGATTCCGCCGGAAGCCACATTGTTACCGCTCAGCGATGTGTGCGAACTGTTGTTCACGGTCAGGTTCACATTGTTCGTACCCAGGGTGCTGGCTCTTGCTTCGAAGTCTCCTGCCAGAGGCGCTGTGGACTGGATCATGACTCTCATCATGTAGGTGTTCACGCCGACCGCTGTTTCGCTGATGGTCCAGTTGCTGGTCGTTGCTGCGCTCACCCGGAAGTCTTCGGTTCTGCCGGCTGAGTTGTTCGTCAGCACGATCGCGCTTGTAGATACGCTGGTCGTGTTTGTCGGCATGCTTCCGAAGTCATAGTCTCCCTTGTCCAATGTCATGGACAATGCAGGCGCCACTGTCACGCGCAAGTGCAAAGATGCCTCGGACAATGCCTCCGCTCTGCCCACTATTCCGATTCCTACTGCAAGGGCTGTCACCAACCCGACTGCTGCTATTCTTAATTTACTCATGGTTTTGTTCCTCCTTAGTTTGTTCCGCTTAGAACGAGGTTGAATCCAATGCCGTCACTGTCACGCTCAGAGTCTGCTCTGTGGAGAATGCAGTTTCCGTCGGTGTCTTCAAGTAGAACCACAGATTGCGGTTCCCGCCGGAAGCCACATTGTTGCCGCTCAGCGATGTGTGCGAACTGTTGTTCACGGTCAGGTTCACGTTGTTCGTTCCCAGAGTGCTGGCTCTTGCTTCGAAGTCTCCGGCCGCAGGCGCTGTTGACTGAATCATGACTCTCATCATGTAGGTGTTCACGCCGACCGCTGTTTCGCTGATGGTCCAGTTGCTGGTCGTTGCTGCGCTCACCCGGAAGTCTTCGGTTCTGCCGGCTGAGTTGTTCGTCAGCACGATCGCGCTTGTAGATACGCTGGTCGTGTTTGTCGGCATGCTTCCGAAGTCATAGTCTCCCTTGTCCAATGTCATGGACAATGCAGGCGCCACTGTCACGCGCAAGTGCAAAGATGCCTCGGACAACGCGTCCGCTCTGCTCACTATCCCGACTCCAATTGCCAAGACTGCCACCAGACCTGCTACGGCCAATTTCACTCTATTCATTTTGTACTCCTCCTTTTGTTTCATTTTGTGTCGCTTGCTTTGCTTCTAAAATTGTGGTCAAAACAGCAATAGCGTTCCTGTCCCGACCTGTTTGATGAACAAGATGATGAAATGTTCATTTCAATTTCACATACCGTCTAATAATCCGCATAGCATTTCCTGTTCACGGGCATACCTCACCCGTAGTCTGCCCTGTTACCTGCCGGGACAGACTACTCACGTTTTGTCCTGCGTGATGGTTTCAATTGTATGCCTGCATGCCGAATCATACGGTAACCTCCTGAATACTAGAGTTACGAATCATAACTGCTCAACGGTTCATATACACGCTCCGTAGCGCCGGCTCCATTCACTGCCAATGGCTGTGTCCCTCATAGGACAGACTCCTCCATGTGAGATTGACTCAGGCAGCCATTTCAGAGCTCCGGCGCCTGTCTCCCTTAGAACGTCGACGAATCCAACGCGGTCACAGTCACGCTCAGGGTCTGTTCTGTGGAGTATGCAGTTTCCGTAGGTGTCTTGATGTAGAACCACAGATTACGGACTCCGCTGGATGCCACATTGTTGCCGCTCAGTGATGTGTGCGAACTGTTGTTCACAGTAAGGTTCACGTTGTTCGTACCCAGGGTACTGGCTCTTGCTTCGAAGTCTCCGGCAAGCGGCGCTGTAGACTGTATCATGACTCTCATCATGTAGGTGTCCACACCCACGGCTGTTTCGCTGATCGTCCAGCTGGTGGTCGTTGCTGCGCTGACACGGAAGTCTTCGGTCCGGCCAGCTGAGTTGTTCGACATCACGATCGCGCTTGTGGATATGCTCGTAGTGTTTACAGGCATATTCCCGAAGTCATAGTCTCCCTTGTCCAATGTCATGGACAACGCAGGCGCCACTGTCACGCGCAAGTGCAAAGATGCCTCGGACAATGCGTCCGCTCTGCCCACTATCCCGACTCCCACTGCCAGGGCTGTCACCAACCCGACTACTGCTATCTTTATCTTATTCATGGTTTTGTTCCTCCTTAGTTTGTTCAGCTTAGAACGTTGACGAATCCAACGCGGTCACTGTCACGCTCAGGGTCTGCTCACCGGAGATTGCAGTTTCCGTAGGTGTCTTGATGTAGAACCACAGGTTGCGGACTCCGCCAGATGCCACATTGTTCCCGCTCAGCGATGTGTGCGAACTGTTGTTCACGGTCAGGTTCACGTTGTTCGTACCCAGGGTACTGGCTCTTGCTTCGAAGTCTCCGGCAAGCGGCGCTGTAGACTGTATCATGACTCTCATCATGTAGGTGTCCACACCCACGGCTGTTTCGCTGATCGTCCAGCTGGTGGTCGTTGCTGCGCTGACACGGAAGTCTTCGGTCCGGCCAGCTGAGTTGTTCGACATCACGATCGCGCTTGTGGATATGCTCGTAGTGTTTACAGGCATATTCCCGAAGTCATAGTCTCCCTTGTTCAATGTCATGGACAACGCAGGCGCCACTGTCACGCGCAAGTGCAGCGATGCCTCGGACAACGCGTCCGCTCTGCCCACTATTCCCGCACCCACCGCGATTGCCGCCACCAACCCGACTACTGCAATTTTCAACTTACTCATGGTTTTGTTCCTCCTGTTTGTTTTTGTTGTTTCATCTTCATCTTCCATTTTCTCTGTATCTCTTGCTTCTGCAAAAATATTCATAAATCCTCCTTAAAATTGGCCAGCGTCCACGGCTGTGATTGTGACCGTGACATCCTGTTCCGCTATGCTCGTTACTTCTTTGGGAGTGAGCATCATGAACCAGAGAGTCCGCTGATTTTGTCCGGGAATCGCGCTCACGTTGTTGCAGGATGAACCGGAGACACTGTATCGCGCGTCCATATTTTCGATACTGGCGGATATCGTGCTGTAATCCGCTTCAAAGTCGTTCACCGTCGGCTGCGCGGTATGGACCAGCGCTCTGAGCATGAACTGGTCAGTGCCGCTGTTGGTGCTGGGCGACAATGTCCAGTTTGCGGTATTGTTCGCCTGAATGCGGAAATCCTCAGTGCGGCCCGATGAATCGTTGGTCACCAGTATGGCTGAAGTGGAAATGGATGTTGTGTTGACCGGCATGCTGCCGAAATTGTAATCGCCTTTATCGACGGAAATCGAGAGCGTCGGCACCACTGTGACCTGCAGGTTCAGCGAAGCGGGATTGGCGGCAAAAACATTGACGAGCGAAGAGTAACCGGTGACCAGGAGCACTGCCAGAGGCAATGCAAGAAGACGAATGAACATGACCCAGCGGCCCGATACTGCGGGGCTGGCAATGTTCAACTCATTCATTCCGGTTCTCATTCTATTCTCAGTCATTCCCTTTTTGTGTCACTCGTTACCCGGTACTGGTTACTTTCCCTTCTCCATCTGTTTCATCAGGTCCGGCAAAAGACGGTTGGCGGACTCATGGTTCGGGTCAAGCTGCAAAACCTTTTCCCATAGAGCGATCTCTCCGGCGAGATTGCCGAAGAAATGTTCCATCCTGGCACGATGCGCCCAAAACTCGGAAAACGTGGGGTCCAGTTCAGTCGCCTTTTCAAAGCACAGCTTTGCAGTTGCGCGCTGATCTTCCCCGCCCATCTGAGTCATCCACATGAGGGACACTCCCATATTGGAATAACCGTCCGCATCGAACGGATG
>CAYHWZ010000252.1:0-4002 GCA_964359975.1 uncultured Elusimicrobia bacterium
TGGACCTCGGCTCTTTTTACAAGCCCGCGGCCAATCTGCACGTGGGACTTTCTCTGCAAAATCTTATCAGCGCGGACGTCGGTATCATCAAAAAGGACCAGGTGCCGAAAGAAGTCATCGGCGGGATTTCATGGATGGACCCGATGGGCGAGATTGCGCAGGGCACGGCGCTCTATGCCTCCATTTCCCGGCGGGAGGGCGAACTGCGCACCAATTTTCATCTGGGTGTGAATGTGGATTTTCCGGTCATTTCTCCGAGGATAGGGTTCAACCGCGACGAATTTTCCGCAGGGTTCGGCATGAGTCTAAAACCGCTCATTCCGCAGGACCTCGCTCTGGACTATGCATTCGTTTTTCCGTTGGAACTTACCGACAGCATGGGATCGCACCGGATTGCTCTTAAAATTGATTTTGGTAAGAAATGAACAGGGTTCTGAAATTACTTGTGTCCAACTTGGACAGTACGCATCGTTGGGATCAGCCAACTGAGACTTGGAAACTCCCGACCGTCATTCCCGCGCAGGCGGGAATCCAGTCTCGACGACTTAAAAGACTCTGGATACCCGCTTTCGCGGGCATGACGGTTAATTGGGATAGCAATGATATGAATTATGAATACCATGACTCCTCCGGGTGCGCCGTATGATGCGGTTCGCCTTGTTTGTCATCTGCTACGCAGTGTCCGGAACAATCCCGTTCCTCATGCTGCCGCGCGGGTCGGAGAGTCATTCGTATCTGCACAGTTTCCCGTTCTTTGTTCTGCCTATCATGGCCATGGTCTATTTTTCGCGTCCGTTTTCCGCGCTCATGGTGCTGTGTCTGGCAACGGTGACAGGTTTCTGCGGTATGCTGTTCAGTTTCGGGGATTTCAAGCCCGCGCCTTTCATATTCATAGTCCAGACTCTCTGGCTGTGGGGGACGTTCTGGCTGGTCCAGCGTCTCATGGAAAACAAGGCCACGGAAATTCACGGCATGCAGGAAGAACTGGAACGGCTAGATATCGCCGGCTCGGAATATCTTCTGCAGAAAAAAGAACTGGAGAAACAATGTCAGGGAATCATTCAGAGGATAACTCGGTACGCGCTCCTGCAATTGTTCACGGACCGTCTGGCTTCGACTCTGCAGGTCAGCGGTATCAAGGCGCAGTCGGAAACCTGGGTGAAAAAATTGCTCGGCGGTGAACAAAAATCGAATGTCGAACTCTCTCTTTTTGCCGGGGAAGGGATTCAGGAGGAAGATGATCCTGTGCATCACTGGCTGAAACTGCACCGTCTGCCTCTGCTGGTGGAGGATTTTGCCGAGGACTCGCGGTTCGTTTCACCGTCGAGAAAACCGCGCAGTTCCATCATCGCCTGTCCTGTTTACAAGGAGGGAACGGTCATCGGCTCGCTCAAGGTCACGGCTCCGGGTTCAAAAGTCTGGGACGAAGAAGATCTCCGCTATGTGTCGGATATATCGAATATTATTTCGCTGTCTGTTTCCAATGCGCTCTATTATGAAAAAGTCATGTCGCTGGCAGTGTACGATTCGCTCACGGGTCTTTATGTAAGGTACCGGTTCGACGAACGTATCGAGGAGGAATTTTCCCGGGCTGCGGCGTCGCACTCCATGCTTTCGCTCATTATGTTCGATATTGATTTTTTTAAGCGGGTGAACGACACTTACGGTCATCCGGTGGGGGACAAGGTGCTGAAAGCTGTGACGCAGGTCATCCGCGCACAGACGCGCGACACGGATTTTTGCGCGCGGTATGGCGGGGAAGAAATCGCGGTCATCATGCCGCTCACTGCGCTGGACAATGCGTACCGTTTTGCCGACCGTATCCGCGAACGTGTGTCCGCGCTGACATTTGATGAGCAGGGGCTCTCGGTCACCATTTCCGGCGGAGTGGCTGGGTTGACGGCAAAAGTGAATGACGCCGCCTCCCTGATTGCGCTGTGCGACACCGCGCTCTACAAAGCAAAAGAAAAAGGACGGAACCAGATTGTGAAAGCCAATGGTTGATATGAAGCATGTTTATATTTCAGTGCTGGCGATTTTGCCCGTTGTTTCTGTCGCAGTGCTGTGGCTTGAATTCGAGCGCAAGGGAAAAATTGTAGCGGGATATTTTCTGCTGCTGCTTCTGACCGGGGCAGCTCTTTTTTGCGGGATTAAGTCGGACTCGCTGGTGTATGGCGCGCTTTATGCGGCGATTTTCGGCGGGGTGGCGGCATTTCCCGCGGCCAACCGCCGCGAAGTGCTGACCGCGTCGTCCCGGTTCGGCGCACGCAAAGCTCATCTCCAGGACGAACTTTCCCGCCACAAAGCGGAATTCGAACGGTGGGGAACTATTCATAAAGACCTCACTGCAAGGATGAATATGACTGCAAGGCGTTACACTTTTGCCAAAAGTTTGGTATCGTATCTGGAGGAGGAACCGGTGCTCTCGGACCTGGGCGCGACTTTTGCTTCGGAAAAATCCGTGCTCGGTATTGCGTTCAAAAAACTTGCGAACGATGACAGCTCTTTGCCCGCCGAATCCGGTCCGGACATGAAAGACGGGCCGCTTGCATTTTACCGAGGGTGGTTTTTGGAAAGCGACTGGAAAAAAATGCTGTCCGCGGCTCCGGTTTCGTTTGAAGCCGTGAAAGAGTATCCCATACAGGCGTCCAGCGGGTTTATGGATTCTGTGAGCACGAATATATCCAGGAAAGAGATCGGTTCGCTGAAGCTGGTGACTGTACCGGTGAAATGGAATATGAAAGTGCAGGGTCTGCTTGCGTTTGTGTTGAGCGAGTCGGGCGGCCAGGATTTTATCGACGAGACTACGGTGTACAGCCAGCTCCTCGGGCTCGGCATGCAGAAGGCCCAGCTCTACCGGCTCATTCTGGAACGCAGCCGCAAAGACGGTCTCACGGATCTGTACTTGCGCAGAATTTTTATGGAACGTCTGAATGAGGAAATCAGTTTCAGTAAACGGTACGGGACTTCATTTTCTATCCTGATGATGGACTTGGACCATTTCAAGAATGTGAACGACTCCTACGGTCATCCGGCTGGCGATGCGGTGCTCAGGTCCGTTGCCGCTGCTCTTAAAAGCGCTCTGCATCCGGGCGTGATGATCTGCCGGTACGGCGGCGAAGAGTTTGCCGCCATCATCGGTCTTGCGCCCAGAGATGAAGTGGTGGCGATTGCGGAAAATGTGCGCCGTGCTGTCTCTGAGGTTCAGGTCCCCGGACCGAACGGCGTGTCTATCAATGTGACGGTCAGCGTGGGCGTGTCGCATTATTTGCCGGATTCTCCTCCCGTCGAGGAAATGGTCCGCAGAGCCGACGCCGCTCTCTACTCCGCCAAAGAAGCCGGCAGAAACTCTATAAGGGAATGGCAATGAAAAGAATAGTGGAAATCAAACAGCAAATTATCGTCTTTATTTTGCTTTTCACTTTTCACTTTTCACTTTCCACTCAGTTGTATGCGGCGCCATATCACACAATTATCGTTGATGGCAACATGAGCGACTGGTCAGCGGACGAAATCGTGGCCGCCGATATGGGCGATTCCACCTTTGATCCCGGCACGGACAAAAATGAAATTAAAAATCTTTATATCACCTGGGACCGCGACAATCTTTACATCGGTATCGAGGGGCAGTCCAACGGGAACGGGATTCTCGTCTACTTTGACGTGAATCCGGGCAGTAATCTTGGACAGGGCGATATCACTAAAGTGAACACCTGGAACAGGCGCATTATTTTTTCCGGAGCAGTCGATTTGCCGGGCACAGCAGCAGTGCCGTTCTTGCCCGACTATTTCTTCGGTTCGTGGGACGGGGGTAACGGGAATTTTTACGCCTTCCCGTCGTCCACAGCGGTGACTGACTTGTCTGCCCAGACTTCGCAGACCACCAGCCGCGCATCCGTTAAACCGGGCATAGAAGTGCGGATACCTTTCAACACGATTTACGGTCAGGGCACAGGCGCGGTATTGCCGAACGCGCGTTTCGCCTGCGTGGCAACGCTTGCG
>CAYHWZ010000253.1:0-4001 GCA_964359975.1 uncultured Elusimicrobia bacterium
TGTAGGAGTGGGAGAATTGCCTGACGCCGGCGAGTACGGCGACAAGGGCGCCAACACTCTGGAACACGCGGCGCACGCTGTGGGCGGTCTTCCTTTACCCAATCTTGAAAAGCTCGGGATTGGAAAATTGGTCAATCTCCATGCCAATGGTACGGGTAAAGCGGCTGTGTCCGGCTGTTACGGCAAAATGGCTGAACTTTCCAAAGGTAAGGACACTACGACCGGTCATTGGGAAATGATGGGTATTGTGGTGGATAAAGCGTTTCCTCTCTATCCGAAAGGGTTCCCCCCCTCACTCCTCAACGAATTTGAAAAAGCGGTCGGTCGCAAGACTTTGGGCAACCGTCCGGCATCAGGCACGGAAATCATTAAAGAGCTGGGCGACGAACATTGCAGGACAGGGTCGCCGATTGTGTACACGTCGGGCGATTCGGTTTTTCAGGTGGCGGCGCATGAAGATGTGATTCCGCTGGACGAACTTTACCGTATCTGCAAGGTTGCGCGGGGTTTGCTGAAAGACGAACATGCGGTGGGACGCGTGATTGCGCGGCCGTTTGTGGGCAAGACCGGCGCGTATGCACGTACTCATCACAGGCACGATTATTCGCTGGCGCCTTTTTCCAAAACTGCGCTGGACAATCTTAAAGCCAAGGGTCTGGACAGTATCAGTGTGGGAAAAATCTGGGATATTTTTGCCGGGGTCGGTCTTTCGGACCATTTGCCTGCGGGTCCGAACGCGGAAGTGATGGCACGCACGCTGGAATCTGTGAAGGGCGGTAAATTTAAGCAGGGTATGGTGTTTGCGAATCTGGTGGACTTTGACATGCTGTACAATCACCGCGAAGATCCGCAGGGACTGGCCAAAGCAATGAAGGAGTATGACGATTTTTTGCCGAGTCTGCTGGATGCGATGAGGCCGGATGACCTGCTGATGATAACCGCGGACCACGGGAATGACCCGACGGACAAGTCTACGGACCATTCGAGGGAATATGTGCCGATTCTGGTTTACGGAAAAGAGATCCGTCAGGGGGTGGACCTCGGGATACGCAAGAGTTTTGCGGATTGCGGGCAGACAGTGTCGGAGATTTTCGGGTTGGAACCGATTCCGGCAGGGACGAGTTTTTTAAAGGAGATAATTCCTTAGGATGGAACTGATTACGGCGATTGAACAATCTGCAACGCTGGTGAAATCGCGGGCTCGACTTTCAGCACCGCCGAGATTGGCGCTGATTTTGGGGTCGGGACTGGGCGCGCTGGCGGAAAAAGTGCGCGTGGACGCGAAGATAGCGTATCATGATTTGCCGGGTTTCGCTGCGCCGAGCGTTTCCGGGCACAAGGGTGAACTGCTTGTCGGTGATTTGAACGGGAAAAAAGTTTTGGTCTTTTCCGGGCGCATGCACTTTTATGAAGGGCACGAACCTATCCGGTGCACTTTGCCGGTGCGGTTGGCGGCCCGGCTTGGGGCGGGTGTGATGGTGCTGACTTCGGCTGTGGGCGGGATTAACAAATCTTACCGCGCAGGAGATTCGGTGCTGATTAAAGACCACATGAATTTTATGGGAGTGAACCCTTTGCGCGGGCCGCATGACACGCAGTTGGGCGCGCGGTTTCCGGACATGACGGAATGTTATCCCGCGGATTTGCGGGCGCTGGCGAAGAAGGTGGCGAAGAAAAATAAAATCACTTTGCGCGAAGGGATTTATCTGGCTTTGAGCGGACCGTCGTACGAAACTCCGGCGGAAATACGCGCGTTCCGCAAATGGGGCGGCGATGTGGTGGGGATGTCGCTGGTGCCGGAAGCCATTGTGGCGCGTCAGGCCGGGCTTAAGACTTTGGGGATTTGCTACATTTCCAACATGGCCGCTGGCGTTTCCAACAAGACGCTCAACCATGAGGAAGTGCTGGAAATGGGACTGATTGCAGGCAAGAAACTTTCCGTTCTGCTTGAGGATATTGTCAGAGAAATCTGAGTACTCTCCGTGCGCGCATACGACATTATTTATAAGAAGAGAAACGGGGCGCGGCTTACCCGTGAAGAAATCGATTTTTTTGTAGGTTCGTACACTCGCGGGGAAATTCCGGATTATCAGGCGTCTGCCTTTTTGATGGCTGCGTTCATCCGCGGGATGGACGGGAAAGAGACCGCACTGCTGACGCAGGCCATGTGCGACAGCGGAGACAAGATGGACCTCGGCGCTGTGCCGGGCATGAAGGTGGACAAACATTCCACCGGCGGAGTGGGAGACGGGGTTTCGCTGGCGCTGGCTCCTTTGGCCGCTGCGTGCGGATTGACGGTGCCCATGATTTCCGGACGAGGGTTGGGTCATACCGGTGGCACACTCGACAAACTGGAATCCATTCCCGGGTTCCGGGTAAATCTTTCCAAAGACGAATTTACAAGTCAGCTTGCCAAAGTCGGGGCCGCAATCATGGGTCAGACTGCGGAACTGGCTCCGGCGGACAAAAAATTCTATGCGCTCAGAGATGTGACTGCGACGGTGGATTCCATTCCGCTCATAGCGGCAAGTATCATGTCCAAAAAACTGGCTGAAGGATGCGACGCGCTCGTGCTGGACGTGAAAACCGGGTCAGGCGCTTTTATGCAGGAACGGGCGCAGTCTCGGTCGCTGGCCCGCGCCATGGTTGAAATTGGCAAACGCGCTCGCAAGAAGATGGCTGCGGTCATTACGCCGATGGAACAGCCGCTGGGCAGCGCTATAGGAAATGCTCTTGAAATTTGTCAGACTATAGAGCTACTCCAGGGCAAGAATTCAAAGTTGACGGACGATTTTGTGAATGTGACTGATGTGCTGGGCGGGTGGATGCTATATCTGGCGGGTAAAGCGAAAAATCCGCTCGATGGCAAAAAGCAGATCGGTGAAGCGCGGATGAACGGACGGGGATTGGAAAAACTGCGCGAGATGATATCAGCGCAGGGCGGTAATGCGAAAGTTTGCGACGACCCGTCGGGCATACTGCCTAAATCGTTGAAGACGCGTGAAATCTGCGCAGGGACACGGGGCACGGTTTCTGCCATAAATGCTCGCGCGGCCGGCATGGCGGCTCTGGCGCTCGGAGCAGGACGCGAGACCAAGGAAAGTGTGCTGGACCTTTCGGCTGGCATCATGCTCCTTAAAAAGACCGGAGACAAAGTCGAGAGGGGAGAACCTGTGGCGGTGTTTCATTTTGCCGATGAAAACAGATTTGAATCAGCGGAACAAATATTTTTAGCCGGGTTGAAAATAGGGAAATTTGCGCCCGGAAAACAGGCCGCGGAATTTGAGGTGATTCGTTGACCAAAGAGTGGATATATAAACAGCCGGACCCCATAAAAGTGAACGCGCTTTGCGAAACGCTCGGCGTGTCAACGGTGGTGGGAGGTCTGATGGTGAACCGCGATATCATCACTATCCGCGATGCTGAACTTTTCCTCAATTCCGATCTGTCTCGCCTGCACAATCCGTTCCTCCTGCCGAACATGGAAAAAGCTGTGATACGTGTGCGCAAAGCCGTGGACTCGAACGAAAAAATCCTGATTTACGGCGACCGCGACGTGGACGGCGTGACCTCGATAGCGATTTTGATGCGCACGCTGCGGTCGCTGGGCGCGGAAGTGGTCTGGACCATTCCCGGCGAAGAAGGATACGGTCTGCATCCGGAGATTTTGGACCGGTTTAAGAAAGACGGGGCAAAAGTGGTCATTACCGTAGACTGCGGAACCTCGGCGGTAGAGGGCATTGATTACGCCAATTCCATCGGGTTGGACGTGATTGTAACGGACCATCACTTGCCTCCGGAAATTCTGCCCAAAGCGTACGCCATCGTCAATCCGAACTTGCGCGAATCCAATTATCCGATGAAAGAACTGGCCGGATGTCTCACTGCGTTCAAGTTCGCGTACGCGCTGATGTTCACTTTCAACAGGAATTTCAACGAAGAGTTTGTGGTGCTGGATTTGGAAACTACGGGACTGGACGCGGAAAAAGAGCAGATCATTG
>CAYHWZ010000254.1:0-3994 GCA_964359975.1 uncultured Elusimicrobia bacterium
ACTGACCAACCATAAAGCCAAAGTGGTTTTTGACGCATCCAAACCTACGACGATACCGAAACGCCGCCTCGACCTCACGCTTTCGAGCAAAACGCTGGGATTTGAACCGAAAGTTTCTTTTGAAGAGGGCATGAAAAAAACCATTGACTGGTATCTGTCAACGCTGAAATCCTGATGAAAACCACAATCATTATTCCCACGCTGAACGAGTTGGGAGGCATGAAAGTGATTATGCCGCGCATAAAGAAGGAGTGGCTGCACCAGATCCTGATCGTCGACGGCGGGTCCACGGACGGTACGCTCGAATATGTGCGCGAGAACAAGTATGAACTGTATCAGCAGAAACAGCGCGGTCTGCGTATGGCGTACGAGGAAGTTTATGAGCAGGTGACCGGCGACCAGGTCATTTTGTTCAGTCCCGACGGTAACTGTATCCCGGAACTGATTCCCGACCTGATTAAAAAAATGGAGGAAGGGTACGACATGGTGATTGCGTCGCGGTATCTGGGCAATGCCAAGAGCGACGACGATGACATGCTTACGGGGTTCGGGAACTGGATGTTCACGTTTCTCATCAACACGCTTTTCGGCGGTCATTACACGGATTCGCTCAACATATTCCGTATTTTTAAGCGGCAGACGATTTTGGATCTGGGTATTTACAAAGATATCACGCCGCTGGTGCGGTGGGGTTTGTCCAAGGGAGTGCATTTGAGCTGGGAAGTGCAGTTGTCCATCCGGTGCGCGAAACGTAAACTGAAAGTGGGCGAAATTCCCGGCGACGAACCGGACCGGTTGTCCGGCAGCAGGAAGATGCATCCTTTCAGCGCGGGGTCTGTGATGCTAGCGGAAATATTCCGGGAAAAGTTCCTCTGCAAATGAGCGTTATGGACAAATCGCTGGCCGTAAAGCTTTACCAAAAAATGCTCATGATTCGACGGGCGGAAGAAAAAATCATTGAGATTTATCCCTCGGACAAAATCCAGAGCCCTGTGCATTTGTCTATTGGACAGGAAGCTGTTTCCGTAGGTGTGTGCGAAGCGATGCGTGCGGAAGACCGGATTTACGGCACGTACCGGAGCCATGCGCTGTACGCGGCCAAGAGCAATGATTTGAACAAGATGTTCGCTGAACTTTACGCGAAGGATACCGGATGCGCGCGCGGGAAAGGCGGGTCCATGCATCTGGTGTCGCCGGAACACGGGCTGATGTGCTGTTCCGCGATTGTTTCCAGCACTATTCCTGTGGCGACCGGACATGCGTTGGCTTCCCAGATGCAGGGGCGCAAATATGCGGTGATTGCGTTTTTCGGTGACGGAGCCGTGGGTGAAGGCGTGTTTTTTGAGAGTATAAATTTTGCCATGCTGAAGAATCTGCCGGTGCTTTATCTGATTGAGAATAACGGCTATGCGATTCATTCCAAAATTGCGGAACGTCACAAGCAGACGGATTTGTACAAAATCGGCGAGGGGCTCGGCATGAAAGGCGAGCGGTACGACGGGATGGATGTTTTTAACGTGTACGAAAAAACCGTCAGCGCGCTCGATGCTATCCGGTCCGGCGGCGAACCGCGTATCCTCGAATTCACCACGCTCCGCTGGAAAGAGCATGTGGGCATCAACGATGATTTCAAGGAATCGTACCGTGTACCCAACGAACAAAAGGCCGTGATGGAAAATGATTCGATTGCGAAAGCGGCGAAAGTGCTGATGTCGAAGTTCGGCGTGAAAGAATCGGAAATGGAACAGTGGAACAAGGATATTCTGGAGCGGATAAAACAGGCAGTGGACTTTGCGGAAAAGAGTCCGTTCCCCCCGCCCAGCCGTCTGCTGGAAGACGTTTTTGCGGATTGATTTATGGCTAAAATAGTCAAGTTTGGCGAAGCGCTGCACCGGGCCATCATGTTTGCGATGGAAAAAGATCCCGGAGTGTTTGTGATGGGGATTGGAGTGGACGACCACAAGGCCGTGTTCGGCAGCACAAAGGGACTCATTGAGAAATTCGGCCGCGAGCGAGTGTTCGATACGCCGATTTCCGAGGGAGCTATGACGGGCGTAGCTATCGGCGCTGCGCTGGGCGGCATGAAGCCGGTCCACGTGCATATCCGCAACGATTTTCTGTACCTTGCAATGGACCAGCTCATGAACATGGCGGCCAAGTGGCGGTACATGTTCGGCGGCAGCATGAACGTGCCGATTGTGGTGCGCGCAGTGGTGGGACGCAGTTGGGGACAGGGCGCACAGCATTCGCAGAGTCTGCAGTCGCTGTTCATGCATGTACCCGGTCTGAAAGTGGTGATGCCGACAACAGCGTACGACGCGCAGGGTCTTTTGCTGGGCGCGATTTTTGACAAGAATCCGGTGGTGATGATTGAGCACCGTCTTGTCTATGACATTCCCGGCGAAGTGCCGGACCCGCCTGTTGCTATACCGCTCAAATATGCAGTGGTGCGGCGTGCGGGTAAGGATATTACGCTGGTGGCCAACTCGTACATGGCGGTCGAGTGTCTGAAAGCCGCGGAATTTCTCAAAGATTACGGGATTGAAGCAGAGGTTGTGGACCCGGTGACGCTGGTGCCGATGGACACGGACGTGATTGTCCGGTCCGTGCAGAAAACCGGGCGCGCGCTGATTGTGGATTCGAGTTGGGTGACGTGCGGTATGAGCGCGGAAGTCGCGGCTGTTATCGCGGACCGGGCGTTCGCTGAACTGAAAGGTCCGGTGAAACGGCTCGGTATGCAGGCCTCGACGTGTCCGGTGAGCAAACCTCTGGAAAATCTTTTTTATCCGAACGCAAAGACCATAGCGCAGGAAACTTTCAGAATGCTCGGTAAACAGATTCCCGACGTGGAAGTGCCTGTGCTGGTGAACGCATTCAAAGGACCATTCTAATGAAAATAAAATATTATCTGGCGGAAGATACGATTGACAATAAAGATATCGCGAGTCTGGTAAATTGGCTGAAAAAAGGGCCCCGATTAACGAAAGGCCAGCTCACGCTCGACTTTGAAGCCAAGTGGAGCAAGTGGCTGGGACGAGACCATTCGTTGTTCTGCAATTCTGGTTCGTCGGCCAACCTCTTGATGTTCTATGCTTTGAAACTGGCCGGCAAACTGAAAAATATGAAAGTGGTGATGCCGAGCGTGGGGTGGGTGACGTCTATCGCGCCTGCGATACAGTTTGGATTTGAACCGTTGATCTGCGAAGCGGACCCGGACACGTTCGGACTTGACCTGAACCATTTGGAATCATTGCTCAAAAAGCATCGTCCCTCGACGGTGATGATGGTGCAGGTGCTGGGAGTGCCGCACAAGATGAAAGAGATGCTGGCGCTGAAGAAAAAGTACGGGTTCTGGCTGTTGGAAGATGCCTGTGCGGCTATCGGGGCTTATTACAAAGGCCGCAAAGTGGGCACGTTCGGCGACATGTCGACATTTTCATTTTATTTCGGGCACCAGTTTTCCACGATTGAGGGCGGGATGGTTTCTACCGATAACAAAGAACTGATGAATATGCTGCTGATGCTCCGCAGTCACGGATGGTCAAAAGATTTGGACCGTACGGCTCACAAAGCGCTGGTGAAGAAATATAAAATAGACGATTTTCATTCGCCGTTCGTTTTCTACGTGCCGGGATTCAATCTACGGTCAACGGATTTGAACGCTCAGATCGGGATGGGACAGATTGATAAACTCGACTGGATCATCGCGCGTCGGGACGAAAACCACAAGCGTTATCTGAAACATCTGGCGGGACGGTTCTACGTTCAAAAAGCCGAGCCGGGGTCAGTGGTGTGCAGTATCCATTTCGGTATGCTGGCGAACAGTGTGGACGAACGGCGCAAAATCGTGAGCGCGCTGGTGAGGAACGGAATTGAAACGCGCATATTCTCCGCCGGTAACCTGGGTCTGCACACATTTTGGTACGAACGGTACGGCAAGGCGAGTTTTCCCGTGGCGGACCGCGTGCACCACAACGGACTTTTCCTGCCGAAC
>CAYHWZ010000255.1:0-3972 GCA_964359975.1 uncultured Elusimicrobia bacterium
GTCTACCCCGGGCGGTGTGCAGATCAGGATCATCCGTGCGGATACGAATGAAGTTTTCAACGGAGCGGCTTTTGTAGCTACGGGCGGCGATCCGGCGAACAGTGTTTGGTTATCATCGGGCGATATCAGCGGTGCGGTGGGAGGCACAACTTATTATTGGACTTACAGTCTGCCGCAGGGAAATCTGGTGGTGGACAAAACTTACCGCGTGCTGGCGCGCGCAAGGGACAAGGCCGGGAACAGGTACGATATTCCGGACAACGAACCGTTTAACAGTACGAACGCGGGCGAGATTGAATTTACATTTTCAGAACCTTCGGCGAATGTGACGGTGAGCCGTCCAACCAATGACAGTCACTGGATGCAGGGTCCGTCCATGTCGAATGTGCTGGGCGAAGGTTCCAAACTGATTACGGGCAGCGGGAGCACGCTGAGGACTCCGTCGCCGGAAGGCGTGCGGATGCGTATTAGGAGAAGTTTGAACGCGGGCACGTCGTACTGGTTCCAGGATGGTGACAACACTCTCGGTCAATGGCTGGCGAGCGCATCCACTTATAGCAAGATAAATGTGGGTGCGGATATGAGCTGGAGTTATACGATAAAGTTCCCTTCCTTTACATGGGACATTACGAATGCTTCTTACACATTCCAATTCATCGGGGTTTCTCCCAACGGGGTTGTGAATCCGGCAAGTTTTGACGATGCGACAGCTTTGGTGACATGGATTGATTCGACCACGCCGGACACGGTGCAGTTTGTGAAACCGCTGGACAATTATTACCGTTCGGGGCAGTTAGCGTCTTTGACGGGTACGGCAAGTGAGGGTGCGTTCAACACCAACGGTAAAGTGAATGCGGTGAGTCTGCGCGTGAAGCGGACGGCTTCACCGCAATATTGGGCAGGGGACCACTGGGACGTGACGGGCGGATCATCGGCTGTGGTTTCACCGTCGGAGGGCTACTCGGTGGGCTGGTCGAGCGCGGTGGCGACTCCGTGGGCGGACGATGAACAGTACACGGTTTATGTGAGGATTACGGACAAGGCGGGCAATGCAACGGGTCCGGAAGAAGCCGGTTTGAGTCGCACATTCATTTACGATACGTCCGCGCCGACGGCTTATATTGTGAAACCGTCCAGCACGGATTATCTCGGTGCGCTGACGGAAGTGCGCGGGACAGCTTCGGATCCGGGCACGTACAAATCGGATGTGTCAAAGACGAGGATAGCGCTGCAGAGAATTTCCGACGCGCAGTACTGGGACGGCGTGAGCGTGGACCCGAACGGTTTCAATGTAACGGGCAACGGCACTGCGGAATGGCTGACGGCAACGGACACGAGTCCGTGGTTTTTCTCGATTGCAAACGCGGCGTTTGAAAACGGGATTTCGTACCGGCTGGTGGTGAAAGCTTCGGACACGGTGGGCAATGAACAGAACACGTTCACCTGGGCAGTGTCGAGCATTACGTTCCGTGTGGACAAACAGGCGCCTTCGTCGGCGCTGACCACGAGTCCGGGCACGTCGGTAACTACTTATACACCCACTGGACTGGTGGCCAACGCGTTCCAGGGGCAGACGGTGGACAATCTGACGGCGATCAACAGAGTGGAACTGCAGGTGAGTTATCTGGAAGGGACCACGACGAATTACTGGAACTGGGTGGCGTCTTCGTGGACGAATGTATCTTCGAGCAACACGGTGAAAGAGCCGGTGCAGATCGCGCCGTGCAACCCGTGCACAAGTTCCGTGACATGGACGCAGAATTTCACCGCGGCCAACTGGGTGAGCGACAAGCGGTACACGGTGGTAGTGCGCTCGACGGATTCGGCGAAAATTTACAATGGCGTGAACAGTGTTATTAAAGGAAATGAAGAGACTGCGGAAACTCTGGACGGAAACAAGAAGATTTTTGTGGTGGACGGAACTCCGCCGATGTCGACTATTGTGCAACCTGTCGCCGGGGCGTTTGTAAACTCCATTTTGACAATTTCCGGCACTGCGACCGGCGATTTGGCAGGACTGAAATCTGCGGCCAACAACGGTGTGAAGGTGCGCTTGTACTGGGAAGACGGCAGCACGAAATATTTCTGGCAGGGATCCACGTACACAACGACGGAAACTTATTTACTGCTGAACACGTTCAGTTCCGAGTCAGGGACAATCACTTGGTCAGTGCAGTCATCCACATTGCCGACTCCATCTGCATTGGACAAGACCACTTACAAAGTCTGGGTTTCAGCTGAAGACAAGGCGGGACAGCTCGGGATTGGCTCGACGGTGACAGTCACAGTTGACCGTGTGGCAGGCACGATTGTGAGCACACAGCCGGTGACATCGCAGTATTTCGGCGGTACGGGTGCGGGGTCGGGTTCGCCCACTTATGCAGGGAAACCGATCAATGTGCTGGCCGGCACGGCGGTGGACGCGGGTCCGGCGGGCGCGGATGTGCAGACGGTGCAGGTGACAATTAAACAGAGCACGAGCACGCTTTACTGGGACGGCGACGGGTTCGATGTGAATACGTCATCGTGGATTTTGGCGAACGGGACAACGGTCTGGTGGTATCTGCCGAGTCCGGCGCCGTTCATTACGGGTTGGGAATATCAGGCGCAGGCGCGGATGCTGGACAGAGCCGGAAATATTTCCACGGATCCTGCGTCGGGATTCATTACGTTCCTTTATGATACTGCGGTGCCGACGGTTTCCGTGCTGGAACCAAACGCGGCTTTTGAAAAAACCTTGACGGTTTTGTCGGGAATTGCGGGCGACAATCTTTACGCGCTGCCTCAGCAGAATGCGGGCATTGAACGGATTGAAGTTTCCATCCGGGTAGAAAACGGCGCGCAGGCAAGCAAATACTGGAGTCAGAATTCTGGCGTTGAGGCTACGGAGTTTGACACGTTCACGGAAAACTGGTGGCCTGCGGTCGGATTCACTGCAGGGCTCAGCACGGCGGATTGGCGGTACACGAATATTCCCACGTGGGTTGTTGGGCAGGTTTATACAGTGAGAGTGCGCATACTGGACCGCGCGAGGAATCTGGACGCGGGGCCGGTGGCGAATGTATCATCGGTCACGTTCCGTTACGATCCGACTCCTCCAACGGTGAATATCGGGTTCCCTGACTCGCGTCAGAGACAGGCAGCAGTGACACAATCGTCCGGTACGGCGGGCGATACGGGATCAAGTGTTGCGCTGGTTGAAATGAGGATCCGTATCAATACCGGCGACGATGCGGGCAAGTTCTGGGACAAGTCTTCGAGGAATCCGGCGCAGTTCAGCATTCTTCCGGCTGCGGCGGAAACCGCGTGGGTGCCGGTGAACGGGACTACCGGCTGGTCCACAGGTACGCTCAGCACTTTCTGGACCACTCAATCTTCTTACACAATCATCGTGCGTTCGCAGGACAGCGCGGGCAACTATTCCACAAGTTATGCGTCAGCTTCCTTTACTTATGACACGGATCTGCCGACTTCGTGGGTTGTTTCACCCTCGTCGCTTGTGATTGTCGGAATGAACAGCGTGACAGGGACTGCTTCGGATGAGGGCAACGGAGTGGTCAATGATGTTAAAGTCGCGGTGAAACGGCTGACGGGCGATGCGACTACGTGGATGGCTTCCGATGGCACATTCAGCATCAATCAGATAGCGCCGAACTGGCTGAACAACAGTTCGTTTGCCGGCGGAGTATGGTCTCTGACCACTCTCAATACCAGCAAACTGACCGGCGGCGCTTCTTACTTTGTGATGAGCCGCGCGATTGACGATGTGGCGAATGAAGAAGGATCCGGCAACGGGAACCAGGGCACGAGTCCGCCGAGGACTTCCACTTTTACTTATGATGTGGATCTGCCGACTGCAGTGTTGACGAGTCCGGTTCATCTGACTTATTTGAAGAGCGGCAATCTGTCGCCCATTATGGGCACAGCAGCGGACTGGGTGAGGACCGGGGCATTGGCGAACAATGTGCAGGT
>CAYHWZ010000256.1:0-3962 GCA_964359975.1 uncultured Elusimicrobia bacterium
CACGTACTATTTCCGCGCTCTGGCATTCGGTGTGAATGGTTCAAGCAGCGGGTTTAATACAACGGTTTCCACGGTCACGCGTCCGGCGGCGCCGGGAGTGGCCGGATTCCAAGTGTACACTACATCGATATCCGTTACAATTTCGCCGAACAATTCTGCGGGGACACAGATATCAGTGACAACTGGTTCGTTTGAGACAACAACTAGTTCTGCCGGGACCTCGGCGGGGGCTGTCATGACCCTTGTGCTGAACAACCTTGCTCCAAACACCAGCTATTTTGTGCAGACGCGTGCCAATGGCGTGACCAACAGCAGCGCTTCAGTGGTAACTGCATCCACATGGACCGGCCCAGCAGATCCGGGCAGCAGTTCATTGGTGGGAGTGAATGCGTCGTCCATTACTATTACTTGGGCTACAAACGGAAATCCTTTAACGCCTCCTACGAGCTATTTGGTGCAGATTTCCAGTGTAAGTGATTTCTCCAATGCAATGACATCCAGCGTGACGTTTGTGACGCAGGTCAGCACTGCGGGACTAAATGCGAACACTTCGTATTTCTTCCGCGTACAGGCTTGGGGTTCAGTTATCAATTCCAGCAGCAACTTTAACGCGACGATTTCAACCGTGACTGGTTCAGTGGCGCCGGGTGTGGTGAGTTTCCAGGTGTTCAACACTTCAATTTCCGCGACGATTGCGCCGAACGGGAACGCGGCCAGTGCAATAGTTTCAATCACTACCAGTTCGTTCGAAACAAGCGCGAGTTCGTCCGGAGTGGTGGGCGGCGCAAACCCTGTTCTCGCGCTGTCGAATCTGGCGGCCAATGCGAGCTATACCGTGCTGGCGCGTATCGGCACAAGCACATCCACGCTGGTAGCGTCCACTGTGACATTGGTGAACGCGCCGACAACATTTGCGTTCAGTTCTGTAAGTGCATCATCCATCACTGTGACGTGGAGCAACAACGGGAACGCTCTGACTCCTCCTTCGTCATATCACTTGCAGATGTCTACGAGCAGTGACTTTGTGGGTACTGCAGTAACATCCAGCTTTACATATGTATTAAGCGCAAGCACAACCGGTCTGACACCTCAATCCACATACTATTTCCGTGTTCTGGCGTTCGGTAATTCGCAGTCGAGTAGTGCGTTCACCACTATTGCTTCAACTGTGACCACATCATCCGCTGCAGTAGTGAGCGTATCGCCGAGTTCCGCTACGGCTCTGACAGTTTCAGCCATATCCACCGGTTCCATAACCTTTACATGGACGGACAACTCCAATAACGAGAGCGGGTTCCATATCTTGAACTCAAGTTCAGGGATTTTGATCAGCAGTATTGCGGCAAACGCGACATCGGCAACTTTCAATGTGGATACACCGAACGTGCTAGTGCAATCGAGCGGGATTGTGGTGTTCAATTCATCGGGATCTCTGACCACATCGTTCTCCATCAGCAGCTACACTCTGGCGATGCCGCCGACGAATATAACATTCTCCAGCGTGAGTCTGACAGCTCTGACAATATCCTGGAGTTCGAATACCAATCCTTCGACTGTGGAATATGAAATCAGCCAGTCCACGGACGGATTGTTCCGTTTGGAAACAACCACGCCGGTGCCGTTTGCGTACAGTTTGAAGTTCACGTCCTATTCATTCTCAAGTTTGACTTCGAACGTGACCTACTATTACCGCGTGAGAGCGCGCAACGGAAGCGGAGTGTTTACCGAATTTGCCGCAGCTGTCTCCACTCTGACAGCCGGAGTAGGAACCATACCCGCAGGATCAAGTTCAACAGTCATCAACGGCGTGACTGTGACCAAGGATCCCGGCACTACGATTACATTGACCACTCTTGCTGACGGGTCCATACAGCAGACATTGGAAAGCACGGGAACAGCTACGGTTACATACGGCGGCGGAGCAATTACGCTGGTGTTGACCGGAGGCGTGGATGTGAATGTTGTGGTGACGAATGACGGATATCTGATCACCAGCACTGCGCCGTTGGCGTTGGGAGACGCAAGTTCCACGGGCGGAAACCTATCGGTGGAATCGGGCGGTCTGTCGGTGAAAGTGACCACCAGCGCGGAAGGATTGATTTTGGTGAGCACAGGTTCGCTTTCCTGCACGAATTCCGGATTTACCATCGAGACTACATCAGGCGGTGTGAAGATACAGACCACCGAGGACAGTCTGAACGTGGTGCTGTCTACGGACGCTCCGCAGAATTTGCAGACCGCAATTCCGACGACCGGAACCAAGTCAGTTGCCATCACTTTAAGACATCCGTCGGGCCGTCCGCTGAAAGCTTCGATACCGCCGGGCGCATTGAAAGAAAATGTCCGGTTGCGCATCAAATTGCCGGATACATTCCCGAGCATTACTGCGGCTCTGCATTCAGCGCCAGGCACATCTTTGGCTGCTGAGAATCCGCACGGCGCATTTACCATGGGAGCTCCGGCTGTGATGAACGGTACCGGCATTGGTATCGAGATTACCTTGGACCGCGCCATACAGCCGTCTAAACCGATTCCGATTGTGCTGGGATATTCCGTTACCACGCTGGCCGGGCGTAACCCTGATCAGTTGAACATAGCCAGATTTGATGAAACCGCGCAGAAGTGGGTGGGATTGAAGACATCAGTTGATGCGTCCACGTTCACAGCTTCCGCGAGCACGCTGCATTTCAGCCGGTTCCAGCTGATGTATGTGACTCCGTCGCAGGATGTGGACTCGGCCAAAGTGTATCCGAACCCTGCGCGTACGCATCAGGGACATACGGAGATGACCTTTATCAATTTGAGCGCGAACGCGAGTCTGAAGATTTACACGTACCTGGGCGAGAAGGTGGCGGACCTTGTAGCGGACGTGACCGGCACCGTGAGATGGGACCTGAAGAACGTGCAGGGCGAGAAAGTGGCCAGCGGTGTGTACATTGCCTACATCGAGGGCGGAAACAATTCCAAGAAGACTATGAAGATAGCGGTTGAGAAATAGTATGTCCATGAGAATTAAAACACTGACAGCAGGACTGATGAACCGGGCCGTATGCGTGCTGGCTCTGGTTGGGGTCATGCTGTCGCCGCTGTCGGCTGCAGGGCGGAGGGACGTGGGCACGTCCGGTGCGCAGTTCCTGAAGCTGGGCGTGAACGCGCGCGCGATTGCCATGGGCGAGGCGTACTCGGCGGTAGCGGACGGAGCTGACGCGATTTATTGGAACGCGGCCGGTCTTGAGCAGGTAAAGGGCAAAGCATTTTCTGTGATGCATTCAGCTTATTTGCAGGACATTAACCATGATTTTGCTGCTTACGCCCAGAGAATGGGAATAGTGGGTGTGGTGGGCGTGGGTGTGCAGTATCTGTCGGCGAATTCGATTGACCAGACGGACAGTGTGGGCACGAATGTGGGTACATTCAAGCCGAGCGATTTGGCGGTGAATTTGGCGTGGGCGCGTGAATTTTCAGATTTTGGCAGTCCGTTCGTGGTGGGTCTGAACGGCAAGTATGTCCGTTCGCGTATCATTGAAACTGCGGAAGCTGGCGCTGTGGACTTTGGCGTGGCGTGGAACATGTACGAGAAGTGGCGGTTCGGCGCTACGGTGCAGAATCTGGGTACTGCTTTGAAGTTCAGAGATGAGTCAGACGATTTGCCTGTGACTGTGCGGTTGGGGAGTTCGTTCACTTACAAGAAACTGATTCTGTCTCTTGACGGTATATTCCCGCGCGACAATGACCCTGCGGCTGCGGTGGGCGCAGAATATAAAATGCCGATTTCGCAGGACTTGTGGTTTGCCACGCGCGGCGGGTTCAATTCGCGCACTATCAATGACCTCAACAAGGGGATTTCGTCTATCGGTGCCGGGGCAGGGCTGGGATGGAAAACCTACAGTGTGGATTTTGCGTGGGTACCGTTCGGCAATCTCGGCAACACTTACCGTATCAGTTTATCTGCAAAGTTTTGA
>CAYHWZ010000257.1:0-3941 GCA_964359975.1 uncultured Elusimicrobia bacterium
AGAGATTTGTTTTTGAATCGCGGATGTGTGCGTGTGCAGGTTTATGCAGCCCGCACGCTCGGCCTGAACGCGCTTCCCGAAGCGCTCGAAAAAAGTTCAGTGGAGTCCGCTTCATTCAAAGTGCTGAAAAATCCCAAAGTGTTCTTTGTCGAGGAAAACTGGCCGCCCACGCTGAAATACCAGTTCACCATCAATGATTACAAAAAATCCGGCTGGAAAAAATCCATCCGTGCCGCCCGCCGCACCGCCTTTCTGGCTGAACAGAAAGAACAGTTCAAACTCTCCAAGTTTTTTGACTAGTGCCGGCATTTGTCGTCAGCTAAAGTTCCCTCTCCCCCCGAGGGAGAGGGCTAGGGTGAGGGGGGAATAGCTTGCTCAAAGTAGAACTCAAGCATTTGACGAATCCTCTAGTCGAGTGACTTTTTGCTTTCCGTTAATAAAAAAGTATAATGATTGCCTGTACGCCGGGGTAGCTCAGTCGGTAGAGCAACGGTCTGAAAAATCCGCCGAATCGGCGGACGGTTCAATTCCTGAGCCGCACTAAATTGGATGGTAGTAGTCGCATGCCGGGGTAGCTCAGTCGGTAGAGCAACGGTCTGAAAAACCGTGTGTCGGCGGTTCAATTCCGTCCCCCGGCAAACTAGTTTTCTTCCATCTTGGCTCCTGCTCCTAGTCCAATGTTGTGCCTGGAGGTTCATACATGGCCGATGACCATTCTGTAAGCATCTCAATCCGCAATTTCCTGATTCTATCCGCTCTGCTGTTTGTTCCAGTCAATTCCGCACATAGTTCAGTCCACTCCATTTTTTTGAAAGGCGGCGTCATGTCCCTCCTGCCGCGGAGCGAAACCGTCCAGGCCGCGCCCACCATCCCCTACGTGCTTCCGTCTGAAAATCTGACCGGTCCGGCAGTGGAGTTGGGCTATGGATATTTCCCTGAACAGGTGAACTGGCTCGGCGTCACTTTGCGGGTCGGATACTATTCCGTGAACGGCTCCATGGTCACCGGTCCGGCATTTGCCGTTACGAATGTCACAGTGGAACCCCGTACCACTTACGATGTGCAGGTGATCCCGGTTAAAATCGGGCCCAAGATTTCTCTGCTGGCCAGCGATGTGGATAGCCCGTGGGAAAAATCGCACCTATATCTGGGTACCGGGCTCGGATATTATTCTCGGACGCAGGATGCGGAAACAAAATTCATTATCCAGACTCCCAACTTTGCCTGGGCATCCACTGGTACCAATGAACTGAAAGTCAAATCATCGTCCAATCAGTCCGGCGTCAGTGGGTATATCTCCGCCGGAGGCGCGTATTTTCTTACCGATGAAATGTCCCTTTCGCTCGATTACGAGTACGATCTGTTTATCAGAGGCAGTATTGTTGCCGGAGCGGTCTCTTTCCATTTCAAGTAACCTGCAGGGAGTATGAAACTGAGACGATGGGCAGCCGTTTCGGTGTTTGTGATTTTAGTCGTTGCTCCTGCATCTCCGGCAGATAATTCAGTTGCGCCAATCAAAATCATTGAAAAGCATACCAGCGCGGTAAATTCCATTGCGTTCAGTCCCGACGGCAAGTGTCTGGCTTCAGGCGGACTCGGTGCAGTCAGGATTTATGACACTGCATCATGGCGTGAACTAAGTTTCGTCAATGCCGGCGGATATTTCGACGCGCTTTCAATCCAGTTTTCACCGGACGGGCGTCTGCTGGCGGCCGGAGGCAGTGACAATACTATCAAGATCTGGTCAGCGGTCGATGCAACGGAAATTACCAGTCTGGAAGGTCATTCCGCGCCGGTCCAGTCAATTGATTTTTCGCCCGATGGCTCTCTGCTCGCCTCTGCAGGAAAAGATGGATACTTGAAGATCTGGGACGCCAGGGTTTTCTCATCCGTCGAGGTGATTTTGGACGCGGTATCACCGGTGCATTGCACTGCTTTTTCGCCTGATGGAAAAATGATCGCGGCCGGATATAAGGACGGTCATGTGAGGGTTTGGGACACGGTTGAGTGGAAGAAAACATCCGACTTTGCGGTCTCATCTTCGGTAGTTCGCAGTGTCCGGTTTTCGCCGGACAACCGCACGCTGGTGTCAGGCGGCGACGATAAACGTATTGCGTTGTGCGAATTGCGCGAGCACGTTCCGGTCAAGTATTTGAGCGCGCGCGGCAGGGTATGTTCCATCTCTTTTTCACCCGACGGGCGATATATAGCGGCCGGGGCCGACGATAAATTGATTTACGTGTGGGAAACAGCGGGCTGGTCTTTGATGCAAATGTTCAAGGCGCATGCGGAGTGTGTAAAGTCAATTTCATTTTCTCCGAACGGGGAATATCTGTCTTCAGCAGGCAATGACACCGACGTCAAAGTCTGGGATTTTGTCCGGCTGATTTGGAAGGACGCCGAGGACATTTACGGTCTTTGCCGGGAAATTGAACGTCGTGAATCGGATGTTCTTCGGCGCAAAGAATCCGCAGTCTCTGCACTGATACGCGAGAAAGTTGCTAAACTTGATGAACTCAACCGGACTAGAAAAAGCCGCAGTGAAGGACTGGCACTCGAGCATGACTTGTTCCTTACGGACCAGGAAAAGAACGCCGAAGCGGAAGAGTACAGGAAATTGCGCGCCGGTGTTGAAAAGGAGTATGCCGGAAAGATGAACGATTTGAACGAAAATTGGTCCGAGAAATTGAAGGAAGAGACAGCGCGGTTCAAGGCCTCATTGGACGACTTTTCGCGGCAGATTCATCGGGAATCAGCGCGTGTAAAGGTGGCCGGATACTCAAAAGGCGGTGCAGAGCTCAGGATTGTGCTGTCTTTCGCCGGGAAGGAAGCTGAAATATCCGTGGCAGTCCCAGACCATGTTCTCGAACCGCTCAAATCAGATGACTTGTCCGCCGACGTAAATTTCAGATATAATCTGGAGCACAACACGCCTCTTAAAGAAATTGTTTCATGCCGCGTTGCGAGCCGTTCGTGGGGCAAAATTGCTGATTGGCGCTCTTCACTTCCGCACGATACGACAGAAATGTCCGGGGAAATTAAGCAGTCGAAAAAGTGACTGACTGAGGGGTTGTGAAATGGCCGGCAACGTTGTAGAATTTATGTATCAATGATTAGATTGGTTTCCTGGTTATTTGTCTTGGCGGCTCTGCAATGTCTTGGGTTGCCGGCAGTCGGAGGTGCGGGGGAACAAACTGCGGAGTCAGTCGCAGCTTCAGATGTTACCGCTGTGCGGTCTGTGACCAAGAGCACATCCTCTGCGCACGGTCACCGCGCTGTTTCGCGCGAAAAATCTGCGGATGAATATTACCGCGCCGGGGTCGTCGCTTATATCAAAGGCAACAATGCGACCGCGCTGGACAAGTTTTCACGTGCGCTCCGTCTTCAGCCCGACCACTCGCTCGCTAAAATGCAGTTGGATAAAATCAAGCAGGAAACCGACGAGAAAAAACTCAGGGAAGCCAAAGATAAGTACAATCAAGGGCTCGCTTTTTATATGAACGGTAAACTGAACGAGGCCATCTCAGTATGGGAAAAAGCACTGGTCCTCGATCCGTACAATACCGGCGTCCAAAAGGCACTGGACCGCGCACGGGCGGAATTCAGAGAACGCAATGTCCCGTGAAACTGAAGACAAAACTTATTCTCTTTTCCACTTTTTCCGTCGGTCTGGTCCTGGCCGCCGCGTCCTGGGCCTTTTATCTTACTGAACGTTCCCGTCTCGAATCCAGTTTCAGCCAACAACGCCAGAGTCTCGTCAAAAGTCTCCAGACCGTCGGACGGTCCGCGATCCTCGGTGACGACTTGCTCCCGCTCCTGCGGTTCATTCAGAATTTGAAAGAGTCTTATCCTGAAATCGCCTGGTGTGGCGTTCAGCGGCATGGCGTATTTGTGGCGCATACCGAAAGCACTGAAATCGGCAAAACTCCGCAGGACCGTTT
>CAYHWZ010000258.1:0-3909 GCA_964359975.1 uncultured Elusimicrobia bacterium
GTGGTCTGATAGATACCCCACTTTCCGGCGTGCGCGTTCCAGCGAAAACCATCTGACTTTCCGAATTTCGTCAGGGTCACGTTCCCCGGTCCTGCGCAGAGGTTTCATCAAAAACCAGTCCACGGATTTTTTTACCGGACATTTCTCGCGCAGGAACCCGTACCGCACAGTTTTGAACGGCCGCCCTTTGCGCATTATGCGGCAAGACCAGCCGGTTTCTTCCAGCACTTCACGGAGCGCAGCGGTTCTGGAAGTTTCGCGTTTTTCCAGATGACCCTTGGGAAAAGTCCAGACAATATCGCCCTCCAGATTTTTCACCTGGACCATCAGAATCCGGCCCTTTTTGAGGACCAGACCGCCGGCAGATTTTTCCGTTGAGAATCGCATAGGATGGATTCAACTATACCAAAATCAGTCGGGGTTGACAAACCGGACTATTCCGGGTATATTTATATGCTATATACCAGAACGCTAGAACGCGAAGGACACCATGAATCCCCGGGAAGGAGCAAAATTATGCCCGTAATGACCAAACGACGCACTCTTGAAGAAATTTTCCTGCAGTCGAATCTGCTTAACGACGAGGGGCTGAAAAAAGCCCAGGAAGAATGTAAACGCACGGGCGAAGTCCTCCAGCAGGCGATCCTGGACGCCGGTCTTGCCAGCAAAGCCGAGATTCTCCGCGTGTTGTCCCGCGAATGGAAAGTGCGCGCCGTTGACTTGTCCGAACTCGATGTGGACCCGGACGTGGGGAAAATCCTTCCCAAACAACTTGCCAAACAGAAAATGGTCATCCCGTTCGCCAAAGAAGAAGGCATGCTGCTCCTGGCCATGCGCGACCCGCGCGACGTTTTTGTTGTCGAGGATATCCAGCTCCGCTTCGGTGTGCAGGTGGTGCCGTATCTCGCGCTTCCGTCGGACGTCCGGCTCGCCATTGCAAAAGTTCACGGCGCTGAGGAAGAACAGAAAGAAGAAATGGAGGAAGTGGAGTCAACGTCCAGCGAACCCCAGCTCACGCAGGAAGAACTCGCTGAAGAGTCTCAGGAACTCACCAAGGAACTGATTGCAGGTTTGGACCAGGCGGGAGCCGCAAACGAACTCGAAGTGGGCAAGTCCGACGAAGTCGAAGATATCATGCAGGTCGACACATCGGCTCCGGAAGTTGAAAAATTGACCAACGCCATCATCCTCGAAGCCATCCGCCTGAAAGCGTCCGACATCCACATCGAACCGTTCGAAAAGAAACTACTCGTGCGTTACCGCGTGGACGGGTCGCTGCGCAAAAGCACATTCAAAATTCCCTTCACATTCCGCAACGCACTGATAGCGAAAATCAAAATCATGGGTGGCATGAACATCACTGAGCGCCGTATTCCTCAGGACGGACGCATTGCCATCAAAGTGAAAGCCAAACCTTACGAGTTCCGCGTCAATATCGTGCCCTCCGTTCTGGGAGAGAGCTGCTGCATGCGTATCCTCGACCGTTCCGGCGCGAATCTGACATTGGACCAGCTCGGATTTTTGCCGGACACTCAGCAGAGATTCCTCGAATCGCTCGCCAAACCGAACGGACTCATTCTCGTCTGCGGTCCCACAGGTTCCGGAAAATCGTTCACGCTCATGGCCGCACTGGCCGCTGTCCGCGACCCGGAAGAAAAAATCCTTACCGCTGAGAATCCTGTGGAATACAATCTCGAAGGAGTCGTGCAGGTGCAGGTCAACCCGGACCTTTCGCTCGGCGACGGCAAGAAATTTGATTTCGGTGCAGCGCTCCGTGCCTTTCTGCGTCAGGACCCGGACACCATAATGATCGGAGAAATCCGCGACGAAGAAACCGGACATATCGCCTGCGAAGCCGCCATGACCGGTCACTTGGTGCTTTCCACCATCCATACCAACGATGCCACTTCCGTCATTGCACGTCTGGCGGAAATGGGAGTCGCGCCCTATCTCATCGGGTCTACCTTGGAGTGCGTCCTGGCTCAGCGCCTGCTCCGTACCCTCTGCAAAGCATGCAAGGAACCCGACCCTGCGCCAACGCCCGAACTTATCAGCACTCTTGAACAATATAAGATTGACTACAAGGACGCCACATTCATGAAACCGAAAGGGTGCCCCAAGTGCGGCAACAAAGGCATCAAAGGCCGCACTGCCATTCACGAACTCATGGTGATGAACGACAAACTGCGCGCTATCTGCAAACCCGGCGTGAAGAACAACGAAGTGCGCGAAGTGGCCAAATCAGTCGGCATGCGCACTCTGCTCGAAGACGGATTGGTGAAAGTCTGCAAAGGGCTCACCATCCTCGACGAGGTCATGTCCCAGGCCAAAGAGGAGTGACATCCCGCCCTATCTGATATGGCCATACTAGCCAAGTGTTCTTATTGCACCGAACCGTTTGAACGGCTGTTCAAATATTGTCCGAACTGCGGCATGAGCGTGGCCGGCGAAGGGTTCACAGACAAAGCCGGTGTTGCGGTCCGCGACTTGTTTGATATCGCGCGCTCATTCTCCTCGGTCATTGACCTCGACCTCCTGCTGAAAAAAATTTCCGGCGCTGCAGAAAAACTTACCCAGGCCGAAGCTTCCAGCGTCATGCTGGTGGACGACCGCCGTGAATACTTGTACTTCAAAGTCGCCGTCGGGGAAAAAAGTCACATCATGAAAACCATCCGCGTGCCGCTCGGGCACTGAATCGCAGGATGGGTGGCGCAGAACGGTAAACCGCTGCTCATCGAAGACGTCAGCAAAGATCCCAGGTTCTCCTCTTCAATTGCCGACGATAAGAGCGGGTTCAAGACCCGTTCCATTCTCTGCGTGCCCATGATCATGCATGACGAAGTCATCGGAGTGATGGAAGTGCTGAACAAGAAAGAGAGCGCGCCCGGCGGCAAGTTCACTTCCGACGATACCGACATCCTCGGCAGTCTTTCGGGATTCGCCGCAGTGTCCATCGCCAACTCAAAACTCAACTCGGACCAGAAGAATTTTTTTGCCAACATTATCGAAATCCTTATCGCATCCATCGAGACCCGGTCCAAGAACAGTCCCGGACACTGCTGGCGCGTAGCTCAGACCGCATGCGCCATTGCCCGCCGTCTGAAAGTGGGGGGACAACCCTACAAGAATATTTATTACGCCGCGCTCCTTCACGATATCGGATATGTCGGCGCGCAGAAACAGATGATGGAGAAAAAAGGATTTGTCTCCCATGAACGCATCGAACTGGTGCATCCTGTGACAGGCGCCGAGATGGTAAGCACCATCCATCTGCTCGAAGATTGCGCGCCCCTCATCCGTGCGCATCACGAATACTGGGACGGCACCGGTTTCCCCGACGGTCTTCAAGGAGAGTCTATTCCTCTCGGCGCGCGCATCATCTCGTTTGCCGAAGCGATGGAAGATCTGAGCGACTCTCTGGCAGACGAAGATCTGGAACGCAGCGTAATGCGCACGCGGCTGGAACAGTACGCGTCAGAAAACATCGACAAAATTTTCGACCCGCAGATCGTGGCCGCGTACCTGGTGGAAGTTTCTCCTGCCATGGGCGCGCAGGGCTGATTTTCCGTCTTAAATTTATGAAAAGAACCCGCATCCTCGTAGCCAAACCAGGACTCGACGGACACGACCGCGGCGCAAAGATCATCGCTCGCGCTCTCCGCGACGCAGGATTTGAAGTGGTCTATACAGGTATCCGCCAAACGCCCGAACAGATCGCCAACGCCGCAGTTCAGGAAGATGTGCAGGCCGTCGGTCTCTCGCTTCTTTCCGGCGCGCATAACGTGCTTTTCCCGAAGGTAGTGGAACTCCTCCACCAGAAAGGCGCGGAAGATATCCTCGTGTTCGCCGGAGGCATCATCCCTGCAGAAGATGCGTCGCGCCTTAAATCAAAGGGAATCGAAGAAGTGT
>CAYHWZ010000259.1:0-3908 GCA_964359975.1 uncultured Elusimicrobia bacterium
GTCAGAAGAAAAGCAGTATATCCATTGCGCGCGGCGAGGAAACTTCGAAAAAAGAATTGCCTATCGAGAACCATGAATCCGCTGTCAATGCTGCGCTCGCGGAAATCAACAGTTCCAAACAAAAAGACGGACCCATCCAGGCAGTCGGGCACCGCGTGGTGCATGGGGGCGAGAAATATAAAAAGCCCGTAAAGATTACCGAACAAACTGTGCAGGACATTTGCGCGCTGTCGGAACTCGCGCCTCTGCACAATCCGGTCAACCTCGCGGGCATCAACGCCTGCCGCAAATTTTTGCCCAACGTGCCGAACATCGCCGTGTTCGATACCGCGTTCCACCAGACGCTCCCGCCGAAAGCGTACCTCTACGGTCTGCCATACGAGCTTTATGAAAAGCACGGTATCCGCAAATACGGGTTTCACGGGATTTCGCATCAGTACGTTTCGAAAGAGGCCATGCGTCTGCTCCGCGAAAATATCCGCGACTTCAAAATATTGTCCTGCCATCTGGGCGCGGGCGCGAGCATCTGCGCGATTCAAGACGGTAAAAGCGTGGAGATTTCCATGGGGTTCACTCCGCTGGAAGGTCTGATGATGGGCACGCGCGCAGGTTCGTTCGACCCGGAGATTGTGTTGTTCCTGCTGAAAAAAGGATACACGCTGGCGGAAGTGGAAGACATGATGCAGAAAAAGGGCGGGTTGAAAGGAATTTCGCGGCAGACCGCTGATGTGCGCGATTTGCGTGAAGAAGAGCTTGCCGGCGACGAACGGTCTGAGCTGGCATTTGAAATGTTCGTTTACCGTATCCAGAGGTTCATTGGTTCGTATTCCGCGGTGCTGGGCGGACTTGAAGTGCTGATATTTACCGGCGGAGTGGGCGAGCGCGCGTACTATATCCGCCGACGCATCTGCGAAAAGTTCGCTTACATTGACCTGAAACTGGACAACAAAAAAAACCGGGCCAACGAAACCGTCATTTCCGCTGCGGATTCGGAAGTGACAGTGATGGTGGTACCGACGAACGAGGAACTGGAAATCGCGCGCGAATCTTTCGGCGTGCTGGAAGATTAGTCAACAGCCCATGCCCCGCGCCAAACCCGCCCGACGTGTGCGGACTATTTATAAGACTCCCTGGTTCGCGCTGGAATCGTTCAAACATCCTCACAATTCCCAATCTTATTACCGGCTCACCAGTCCGGATTCCGCGGCTGTGCTCGCAGTCACTCCGGACAAAAAAATAATAATCGTGCGCCAGTACCGTCCTGCAATCGGCAAATCGGATATGGAGCTTCCCGCAGGACACATGAACAAAGGCGAAACTCCTGTCCAGACAGCGCGGCGCGAATTTCTGGAGGAAACCGGATACGAATGCGAATCGTTTGTCCCGCTGGGAATGTACCGCGTAGCGAACAGCCGGCTCAATCATAAAGTGTATGCCTTTTTCGGTCGGAACGCGCGTCCGGCAAAAAAATATGTCCGGGAAAAGGGAATCGCAAGAATTTTAGTAAGTGAAAAACAATTTCACCAACTCATAAAGCAACGCAAGTTCGTTGCCATAGCTTCGATAGGATTCTATTACCTCGCCAAAACCCGCGGTCTGATCTGACTCCCGCCTGACCTCCCCTTCAAAATGTGGGGAATAGTTGCGCTCCTGAATGTCACGCATTGTCGCATTTCATCAATAATGACCTTCTTTTAGTGCTTCTTTCTGGCAAATCCGTTGCTACACTGTAATTTAGGATTTCCGCCAAAATCTGCGTAATTGCAGAAATTGACATTGCCTATTTAGCGGATGGCTGGTCCAAACCTCCTGGCGGAGAATCCACCTGAGTGCAACGCTCAGTCTGGCCATCCGCGAATTCTTTTGCCCGGAGAAAAAATGACGCAAACGCTGTTCATCGCCGTAGTCGGTCATTCGGGAGCAGGAAAAACCACACTTATTGAACATCTTGTGCCGGAACTGAAAAAGCGCAGTTACCGTGTCTGCACGCTGAAACATACCTCGCATGCAGGGCACGCGCTTGGCGATGAGGGAAAAGATTCGGACCGTCATTTCCGGGCCGGCAGCGACGTGTCAGTGTTCGCCTGTCCGGAACAGGTCCAGATAAAATTGCGCCCGAAAAAAATCCGCGACATGGAAAAATTTGTCCTGCCTTTCTATTATGATGCGGACATTGTGCTGGTGGAAGGATACCGCGATGCGGACTGGCCGGTGAAACGGATACTGGTCGCGTCTCCCGCCGACGACAGCGTGGCCTATGTGGAACAACTGGGCAATCACCGTGTGATCAGTGTCGTCGGAGAAAAGCCCGATTCGCCGGGCACGAAATGGTTTCATCGCGACGACTATGAGCGGATTGCAGAACTCATCCACTCAGAGATCCAGTCCTTGCAGTGTCAGCCGATTTATTGATAATTATACTCTATGCATTTTGCTGATCTTTATATACAATAATTGAACATGGACTGGCGCTTATTTTGGGTTACGTTCGGAACGATTTTCATGGCTGAGCTTGGCGACAAGACTCAGTTGGGAGTGCTCTCGTTCACAGCGTCGTCACGGTCGCCGCTGGTGATTTTTGCCGCAGCTTCGCTGGCGCTGATTGCAGCCACGTCCGTCGGTGTTTTAGCTGGCACGATTTTGGCCAAGTATATCAACCCGCGCATTTTGCAGAGTTTCGGCGGCGTTCTCTTCATTATAATAGGAATCTGGATTCTTGTAAAAGGAGACTGATTCCGAGACAAACCTGCCTCAAAGTCCCACCCAACAGTCCCATAATCAGACAAATCACATCTTAATTAGCCCTATTCTGGCAGGTTCGTTGCCTGACCAGAGGTTGGATATGCACAGAATAATACCAACCATGAAAGCAGCCCATGTATTTGAACAGTTTCCGTGCACACAGCCGGTGTTCAAACAGTTCGGGTTCGGGCAATTGTTCAACCCGATTTTGCGCAACACGCTAGGACGCATCACCACGCTGGAAAGGGCCTGCCGACTGCATAATGTAAATCTGAATGATTTCCTGACAGCATTGAATCAGTCGCTCTATAAGGAGAACAATGTGATCGGCGCATCATCCGCTGCTGACCAGCCGCTCACGCAGAACGATATCGCATTGCTGAACGAAGTGCTGCGCAGTAACGTCGCATCGCTCGCGGCCCAGTATCCGCAAACACGTCCGGTCCTGGAAAAATATTTCGGCCAGGATTGTTTCTTGAACGCGGCCACGACACTGGAAAAAGTGGAGCGTGTCTGCGCAGTGCACGATACAGACCCTGTGGAATTTGCCCGCGACTGTCTCAGTGTCATCAATCAGCGCAGGGAGAAAGCATCGTGATAATTTTTGACGCATTTGTTCACTGGCTGCACATCATGGCCGCAATCGTGTGGGTGGGTGGGATGTTTTTCACAAGATTCGTGCTGGCTCCGGCTCTGCAGCAGCTTGAACCCGGGGTGCGGTATCCGCTGGTAAAGTCCGTGGGCCGCAAATTTTCCCGTATCGGATGGATTGCATTGGGTGTAGCCGCGCTTTCCGGCAGCTACAAAGTGTACACCGCTTGGGACCCTGAAATCATATTCCATTCCGTGTTCGGAGCTGCGCTGGGCGTCAAACTTACGCTGGTGCTTTTCATGGTGTGTCTGAGTTTTATGCACGATTTTGTCTGGGGACCGCGCCTCGCCGACGGTAAACTGACACGCGGTTCCGCCGAATATCAGGCCGCGCTCAGCCGTCTGATTTTTTGGGCCAGAGTAAATGTGGCGCTGGTGCTGGTCATTGTTTTCGCCGGCGTGTTCATGAGGATGAACCCGTTTTAGGATATGATTTTAGAACAAAACAGGAGGTAACAAACCATGTCTATAGTTTCCATGAGCACCGAGTACGCGCTGTTGGCCATGTGCCATCT
>CAYHWZ010000260.1:0-3888 GCA_964359975.1 uncultured Elusimicrobia bacterium
CGCGGGTAACATCAGAAGCAATCTCACTGCTTTCGGACCCGGGTTCGCTTGCCAAGATGCAGGACGAACTGTTAAAATTAAAAGACGCGCTCGGTGAACCCGGCGCATATGAAAGGGCTGCCAAAATTATTCTGAGCCGATGAAACTTTACCGACGGTTATTCAAGTATTTCGACCCGTATATTTTCCGGTTCATGCAGGCCGGCATGTGTATGGTGCTTGTGGCGCTTTTGACCACTTCAGTAGTCTGGCTGATACGCACCGTGGTCGACGATGTGCTCATTGCGCGCGACACGCAGAAACTTTTGTACATCGCCGCTCTGGTGCCTGTTATGTACCTCTTCAAGGGAGTGTTCTCCTACATCCAGAATTATCTGATGAACTTCATCAGCCAGTCCGTGGTGCGCGACATGCGGCTGGAACTTTACACTCACCTTCAGCGCCTTTCCCTGGACTTTTACCACCGCAATTCGACCGGACACCTGATGAGCCGTATCACCAACGATTCCAATCAGCTGCAATCATCCATCACCCAGGTACCCATTCAGCTCATACGCGATGGATGCACGCTGATGTTCCTGCTCAGTACCATCATATATCTGCACTGGAAGTTCGCGGCTGTCACCCTGCTGCTACTGCCCATCGCGGCTGTGCCTGTCACGCTTCTGGGCATCAAACTCAGAAAAGCCGGGCGCCAGATCCAGTCCAAAATGGCCGATGTGTTCATGTCCGTACAGGAAGGAATCATGGGGCACGTCATCACCAAGGTTTTCTGCCGTGAACAGGACGAAATCGACCGGTTCAAAAACGAAAATCAGGACTATTACGCCGCAAGTATGCGGTGGGTCCGCGCCGATGTTCTGGGCGCGCCGATTATGGAATTCATCGGTTCCGTGGCAGCCGTGTTCCTTCTCTGGTACGGAGGCAAAGATGTCATCAACGGTGTCTGGACCACGGGCAGTTTCTTTGCATTCCTCGGCGCCTCCATTTCCGCGTATAAACCTGTCAAAGATTTCACCAGTTTGAATTCCAAAATCCAGCAGGGAGTGGCCTGCGCCGAACGAGTGTTCGAACTTATCGACGCCAAACCCAGCGTGATTGAAAAAAAGGACGCAGGCACACTGAAACCATTCACCAAAAACATCCATTATCAAAGGGTCGGTTTTGCGTACGATACCGGAAAAACTGTTCTCAAAGATATCAACTTGAACATTAACGCAGGAGAAGTCATTGCCATCGTCGGTCCGTCGGGTTCCGGTAAGACCACGCTCACGCAGCTCCTGCCGCGTCTCTTTGACCCCATCGAAGGCAGCATCATGATTGACGGCAAAGATATCCGCGACGTGACTTTTGAATCTCTGCGCAAACAGATCGGTATCGTCACGCAGGAAACAATGCTCTTCAATGAGACTGTCCGGTACAATCTTGCTTATGGCCGGCAGGATGGCCCGGCGGACTCGGTCAGCGACGATCGCATCATCAAAGCGGCAAAAATCGCCAACGCGCACGAATTTATCATGAATCTGCCGGACAAATATCAGACGAAAATCGGCGAACGCGGTGTGCGTCTTTCCGGCGGGCAAAGACAGCGTATGTCCATTGCGCGCGCCGTACTGAAGAATCCGCCCATTCTCATCCTCGACGAAGCCACCTCGTCGCTCGACACCGAATCCGAACGGCTCGTGCAGGAAGCCATAGAACGGCTCATGGAACACCGTACCGTCCTTGTCATCGCGCACCGTCTCTCCACCATCCGTAAAGCCGACCGTATCATCGTGATCGAAAACGGTTGCATCGTGCAGGAAGGTAACCATGAATCCCTGATGGAAACCGCCGGTTCCTATAAAAAACTTTATGAAATTCAGCTTCTGCCCTAGACGGTCTTAATCATGGTCTACCTCTGGTCGTTTTTCGCGTTCAGCACCACACTTTTCGGGTCCGGTATCCTGCTGGCAAACCGCGACTGGTCTAAACTCAACATCTGGCGCATACTTGCGTTCGGGTCAGGAATATTGCTCAGCGTTTCATTTATACACGTTGTACCGGAAGCATTCCAGTTGTCGCCGAATTTTGCCGGTCTCGGCATTCTCGCCGCGCTCCTTATGCTTTTTTCAATCGAAGGGTTCACCATGATGCACAGTTGCGCGGAATTTGCCGAGGACTGCCCTGTGCATATCGTCGGATGGAGCGCGTTCGGAGCGCTTTCACTGCACGGATTGTTGGACGGAGCAGCCATCTCTGTCGCCTTTCAGGAATCAGGCGGATTGGGCCGGATTGTGGCCGCCGCCATCCTGGTCCATAAATTTACCGATGGACTCACACTCACCGGGCTTTTGCTTTCCGCGGATTACTCCCGCCAGAAATGTCTTAAAATCGTCACCATACTGGCTCTTACCACACCTCTTGGCGTCCTCATCTTTGCCCCGATAGCGGACCATTTTCCCGCGTCCATGATGGGCGCGCTTCTCGGATTCGTGGCCGGCGGATTTTTTTATGTGGGAGCATCCGACATTCTTCCGCGCCTGCACAAAGTCAGAGACGCCTACTGCTGGGTCACGTTCGCTTTCGGTCTTATCCTGGGCGGAATCAAGTGGTGACCATGCTTATAAAATTGAACGGCAAGGAAACCGAGGTGCGGGACAACGTCACCCTCAATTCCCTTTTGGACAATATGAAAATCAACCCGCAGATGGTCGCATGCGAAGTGAATGAACAGATTGTAAGGCGCGCGAAATATCCGGACACAAAACTTTCGCCCGGCGACAGAGTGGAAATCCTTCAGATGATAGGCGGTGGATGATATGGAAGACAAACCTCTGGTAATCGCCGGCAAACAGTACAAGTCGCGGCTCATCGTCGGTACCGGCAAATACAAAACTCTGGACATAATGAAACAGGCGCATCAGGCGTCAGGTGCGGAAATGGTGACCGTCGCAGTCCGGCGCGTGAACCTCGCAGACCGGTCCCCGGACTCGTTCTACAATTCGCTCCTGCCCGGCATTACGCTCCTGCCCAACACCGCCGGATGTTATAATGTCGAAGACGCTCTCCGCACAGCCCGTCTCGGAAGGGAAGTAGCGCAAACCGATTTGGTCAAACTGGAAATTCTTGGCGATCCCAAAACTCTCCTGACTGACACGCAAGGTCTCCTGGAAGCAACCCGCATACTGGTCAAAGAAGGTTTCAAAGTAATGCCCTATACCAACGACGATCCCATCATGGCAAAAAAATTGGAGGAAGCAGGCGCATGTGCTGTCATGCCGCTCGCCGCGCCCATCGGCAGCGGTCAGGGAATCCTTAACCCCCTGAATATCCGTCTTGTTCTCGAAGCTGTAAAAACCGTGCCTGTCATTGTGGACGCAGGGGTCGGTACCGCATCTGACGCAGCCGTGGCTATGGAACTCGGAGCCGAAGCCGTGCTTATGAACACAGCCATAGCCGAAGCCGGAGACGCAGTGATGATGGCAAAGGCCATGAAACTGGCCGTCGCAGCCGGCAGACTTGCATTTCTCGCCGGACGCATGACCAAGCGGCCCTATGCCTCCGCCTCTAGTCCGGTAATATAAACTCTTTGCCTGAACTGGATTCCCGATTCAGCGCCATTCTTCAAAACGCCCGCGCATATCTGCCCGGCGGAGATTTCACCATTCTTGAGAAGGCCTATCAGTTCTCGCGTACAGCTCACGAAAAACAACGCAGGGCTGGCGGCGACCCGTATCTCACTCACCCGCTGGAAGTCGCCTTCACTCTGAGCGAACTCCACCTCGACCTGCCCACTCTTGCAGCCGGTCTCCTCCACGATGTGCTCGAAGACACCGCTGTCACCGCCGACGAATTGAAATCTGAATTCGGCGACGAAGTGACTCGTCTCGTGGAAGGCGTCACCAAA
>CAYHWZ010000261.1:0-3877 GCA_964359975.1 uncultured Elusimicrobia bacterium
GTCTTGTTCACCAGCACATCCACCACCGCTGCCTGGAACGATGAGCACAAGTCTGCGGTCAGCTGCGCAGTCATACGGATATTTTTGCGTTCCAGTTCCCGCACCGTGTACAAAGCCGAAGTTTTTAACCCGGAAAAAGAAAAATCGCGCGAACCGTTCAGATAGGGTCTGGGGAACTTGAATGCGCCGGCATGTCCGGATTTTGCGCAGCGGTCGATTTCCGGTCCGCCCGGATATCCGAGCCCGAAAATTTTCGCAGCTTTGTCGAAACATTCACCCGCAGCGTCGTCGCGCGTGCGCCCCATCACGCGGAATGTCCCCCACTTTACCACGTGCACCAGGTCCGTGTGCCCGCCCGAAACTATCAGCCCGACGAACGGCGGCGCAAAATATTCTTCCTGCAAATTGTTGGCAGCAAGATGCGCTTCGAGATGATTGATGCCGATGACCGGCTTATCCCATACCCATCCCAGCGCCTCGGCAGTCATTTTACCGACGAGCAAAGAACCGATGAGTCCCGGCCCCGCGGTAACGGCAATGACGTCGATCATCCCGTGCGGTTTTGGTTTTAGATTGCGCAAAGCTTTTTCAACTACCCGATTTATATTCTCAAGATGCGCGCGGCTGGCGACTTCCGGCACGATTCCCTGAAACGGTTTGTGGAGCGGTTCCTGCGAAAACACGACGTTGGAGAGTATCCGCCTGCCGTCTTCAACAACAGACGCGGATGTTTCGTCGCAAGAACTTTCTATACCGAGTATTCGCATGTCAAAATTTTTCGGTTACTTCCCCGCGCCTGACTTTAACAACTCCGACAACACCACAAACTTTACGCCTCCGGCGCGGAACTCAGGCAGTACTTTGCCAATTGCTTCGGCGGTGAACTTGCGGTGAATGTGCCCGATTCCCGCCGCGGAACCATCCTTCAAAGCCATTTTTTTCAGCAGGCGAAGTTGTTTCACAACATATTCCAGCTCGTCCTGATTGTCCATAAAGGACCGGTTCTCCAGATAATCCACACCTGCGCGCGAGGTTTGAAGTTCCGCGGCAGAATCCGGTGTCGTGTGGGAATCAAAAAAGAACAGCGGCTTTTTCCCCTGCTCAACACTCATCTGCTTCATGGCCCGCGCAAGACGTCTCATTGCGTCCGGGTCACGTGTGAATTTTGAACCCATGTGATTCGAAATCCCCTGTGCGTAAGGCACGATGCGCAGACTTTTCTTCAATCGGGCACGCATCTGTTCTTCGCTCATATCCGTCAGCAAAGCCGAAGGACCCGCGGCATTATGTTCCGCGTCGTCAGGTTCCATAGGTTGGTGAAGGATGATTTCCCCGCCGAACCTGCGTATCCGCGCCATGATAATATCCGCATTTTGCACTTCCGGCAGCACCGCGTAGGTGATTGGTATGCCGAGCGCCAGAAATGCGTTCAGCGATTCAAGGTCGGACGGGCGTCCGGCAACGTCGTCGATAACTATGGCGGCGCGCGCGCGGTATCTCCGGCGCAACGGTTCGGATATCAGGAAAATAATGCGGTGATACACTCTCCCTGACCGGCTGAACTCAATGGTTTGCTGTCCGTCTCCGTGCGGACCGGACGATTCAAAGAATGTGAATTTCTGATTTGCAGATACGGCCTTTAAGGATGAAACAAGGGAAGGAACGCGGGACTTTTCCAGATGGACTTCGCGCTGAGTCTCTATCCACAGACGCGGCACGGGAAACATCTGCCTGCGCTCCACTCTCTGTTCGCGGCGCACCTGAATGTCCGTCACGCCTGCCTGCGAGAGCCGATCGTTCAGCGCGGATTCCAGCGCGCCTGAAAGAGCCGTGTCATCGATGAACGCACCGGTCCGGAAATATTTCCATCCGAAAAAAGCAACCAGAGCAACCGCCGCAATACCGGCAAAAAGAAATGCGCCCCTGCCGGACTTTGCGGCCATGTGTCGAAATTCCTCAGTCAGATCCCCCTCTCCTTGCCTGTCCGCCGAATCGGCGGGAAAAGGAGAGGGAGGGGTGAGGATTTCTCCGACGCAAACTCCTCACCCCTCCCTCTCCTTCCTCCTCTTCGGCGGACCCGCTTTGAGGAGAGGGATACTGAAATGTTGATCGACTTCCACGCATACTGATTCCCGATATTCCTGCACGCATAGTCCAATTTATGGTGCCGTCGGTACAGACGTTATCCGCCCTTAATGTTGGAAAATATAAACCGCGCCTTGAGAATTTCCGTTGCTCGGCGCAGGGCTGTATCTTCCACCTGCTCCTCTTTTTTCACCACAGATTTGGGAGACTGATCCTTGGCGTAGATTTCTTCCTGCTGACGGCGCAGTTTGATTTCAGACTCGCGCGGCACCTCTACCATGATGTCCGGCGGGATACCGCCTTTGCCGGTTTTCTCATCACGGTGAATGCCTCTGCCTGCAGGCGTATAATATTTTGCCGTTGTCAGACGCAGTCCGGACCCGTCGGAAAGAGGGATGACGGACTGTACCGACGCTTTGCCGAAAGTCGTGGTTCCCATAATGAGCGCGCGGTGATGGTCCTGCAATGCGCCGGCCACAATTTCCGAACCGGAAGCGGAACCGCCATTGACCAGCACCACCATCGGCATTTCCGCATACGGTCCTCTCACATCCGCGCGGTATTCCACGCGGTCCGAGCGGCGTCCCTCCGTGTACACAATCAGTTTCCCGGCGTCGATGAAACTCTTGGTGACGTTCACTGCAACGTTGAGCAGTCCTCCAGGATTGTTGCGCAAGTCCATGACCAGCGCGTCCATCCCGTCCTGCTGCATCTTGTTGATGGCTTTGACCATATCCACATCGGTCTTCGCAGTGAACTCAATGATTTGCAGATACCCGATTTTATTGTCCAGCATCCGCGAACGGACGGATTCTATTTTGATAACTTCGCGCGTCAGTGTAATGTCAAAAGGTTCTTTCGCCGCTTCATGCATGATGGTCACGGTGACCTGCGTGCCGGGCTGACCTCTCAATTTTTTCACCGCGTCCTGCAGAGTGATTCCCGCTGTGCTTTCACCCTCGATTTTGACAATACGGTCGCCGGGCATGATTCCTGCACGATAGGCGGGCGTGTCCGGAATGGGCGTCATCACAGTAAGCCATTCGTCGCGCATTTCGATGCGGATACCGAGCCCGCCGAACTGCCCCTCGGTCTCGGTCTGCATTTCCTTGTGCGCCACTGGCTCCATAAACTGGCTGAACGGGTCGAGCGTGCGCACCATCCCGTGTGCCGCGCCCTGTATGAGATCCTTCGGATCTTTTTCCACCACATAACTCTGCGTGATATGGTCGAAAACTTCAGCCAATATTTTCAGCTGGTCCAGCGTGCGGTCAATATCCGAGACAGCGGCCCGCACCTGGGGCATATGAAACATAAATAGCGCGGCGGATGTGAACATCAGGCACGCGATTGAAACCAAGACTTTACTGCGGTTACTGTTTTTCATGAAGTCCTCCCGATTTTATTTTTCTTTCAAATTTATCTGCGCTACTCTTTTAACCAGTTCAGCGGATTTTCCGTGCGGCCCTGGTTTCTGAACTCAAAATAAATCTGAGCGCCGTTCTCGGATGATGTCCGCCCTAACTCTTTTCCCGTTTCCACTTTGTCCCCTTCGCTGACTAAAATCGTTCCGAGCAGACCGTAAACCGAGTAAGACTCTCCTCCGTGCTCAACAATGACCGTCTGACCGTACGACCTGAAATCCGAGGCAAAGACCACTACGCCTTTTTCCACTGCTTTGACAGAGCTGTCCGGCTGGGTGCGGATTTTGATGCCGTTGTTGATAACCGGAATGTTCAGGTCCGGGTGCATCTGTTTACCGTACTTCGAAACCACTGTCCCTGCCGCAGGC
>CAYHWZ010000262.1:0-3861 GCA_964359975.1 uncultured Elusimicrobia bacterium
CGCGCGGCCGGTATCTGGACCGCGCTGCCGCGCATGTGTAGGTCAAGCCCGACGGTACAGTGCTGGTCGCGGTCGGCAATACGGAAATCGGACAGGGTATGCGCACGGTGCTCGCGCAAATCTGCGCCGATGCTTTGAACGCACCCTACGAAGCGATACAGGTGATGGAAACCGACACCACCCGCGTGCCGGATTCGGGGCCTACCGTAGCCAGTCGCACAACTTTGATGAGCGGCAATGCCATCCTGTCCGCCTGCGAACCCATCCGCAAACGGATTTTTGAAACAGCCGCGGAAATGTTCGGAGTGTCTGCGGAAAAAATCGCTGCATCCGACGGTAAATTCGCCGTGTCGGGTTCTGAGAAAAATTACGAAGATGTGGTGCGCGAATGCCACAAGAAAAAACTGAAAATGACGGAACAGGGCTGGTACGCGTCTCCCCCCACCACATTCAACGATGACGGTCAGGGCGATGCTTATGTCACTTACGCTTATTCGTCGAATGTGGCTGAAGTGGAAGTGGACACGGACACAGGCGAAGTGAAACTGCTGAAAATCACTTCCGCGCATGACCTCGGCAAAGTCATCAACCCGACCACAGCCGAGGGGCAGATCGAGGGCGGCATTGCCCAGTCGCTCGGATACGCTTTGATTGAAGAGCTTGTGGAAGATGACGGCATCATTAAAAATCCGAATTTCACCGACTATATATTGCCGTCGTCGCCGGACGCGCCGGAATACCGCACCATACTTTTGGAGCATCCGTATCCTGCAGGACCGTTCGGCGCGAAGGGCGTGGCTGAGTCTCCGCTCATCGGTCCGGCTCCGGCCATTACCAACGCAGTGCGCAACGCGGCCGGTGTACGTCTTAAACATATTCCCGCCATGCCGGAAAAAATCTGGGAGGCGCTCAAGAAATGAAAACGGTTTCAGCCGAATTTTCTCTTAACGGTAAACCGGTCACAGCGCAGATCCCATGCGGAGCGACTCTGCTGGAATTTCTCCGCTCATATCTCCGTCTGACCGGCACCAAGGAAGGTTGCGGCGAAGGGGAGTGCGGCGCGTGTACGGTACTCGTGGACGGCAGACCTGTGAACGCATGTATGATGATGGCGGCGCAGGTCGGCGGCCATGAAGTCGTGACCGTCGAAGGACTGTGCGACCGGTGGAACGGCGAAGGTCTGCATCCGGTGCAAAAAGGATTTATTGACAAGGGCGGAGTGCAGTGCGGATTCTGCATTCCGGGCATGGTGGTGAGCGCAGTTTCAACTTTGGAAAAATGTCCGGACGCGGATCTCAACGGTATCAAGGCCGGGTTGTCGGGAAATCTGTGCCGGTGTACTGGGTACGAAAAAATATTCCGCGCTGTGGAACAGGCCCGCGATGAAATGAAAAGTGTCAAACCGGGCAGGAAAAAATAATGATTGACGTAGAAATCGTCCAGCCGAAATCACTGCCGGAACTTTGGCGCACGCTGTCCAAATTGCGCGGACCGTACCGGTATCTGGCGGGCGGCACGGACCTGGTAGTCGTGGCGAAACACGGTGTCGGCGTTCCCTGCACGTGGGTGGACATCAGCGCCATCAAAGAACTTAAGAAAATCGAGGACAAAAAGGACTGTATCTCCGTCGGAGCTTTGGTGACGTATGCGGAACTTTCTGAATCAGACAAGATAGCGAAATGGGCGCCGTCGCTGTTTGCAGTGTGTCCTGAGTTCGCCTCTCCCCCCATCCGTTCTTTGGCAACTGCCGGCGGAAACTGTGCCAACGCGTCGCCTGCGGGTGACGGGATTCCGGCCTATTACGCCGAAGGCGCGCAGGTAGTGCTGAAACTCAAGAGCGCGGTGCGAAGAGTGCCGATTGAGAAGTTTTTTCTGGGTCCGCGCAAAACTGTTTTAAAGAAGGATGAACTGGTCTACGCTCTGGAATTGCCCAAGAAAAAAGGATGGACCGGAGCATTTTATAAAGTCGGTCCGCGCAAAGGGCTGGCAATTGCCAAAGCGTCCATGGCCGTATGCGCCAAAATCACCGACGGTATAATTGACGATATCCGCATCGCGCTCGGAGCTGTCGGTCCGACGGTTTTGCGTGCAGTGAAAACTGAAACACTTTTGAAAGGGCGCGCATGGAGCAGTGATTTGTCCGCCCGCGCCCAGGAAACAGTGCAAACGGAATGTTCGCCCATCACAGACCACAGGTCCACGGCAGATTACCGCCGCGCCATGACAGGGGTGATGCTGAAACGAGTCCTTGCGAGGTTAGACCTATGCTGAAAAATCTGCAGAAGTTTTATTATCCCAAATCCACCGACGAGGCAGTGACGATTCTGTCCGAACAGGGCGCGCGCGCTACAGTCGTAGCGGGCGGCACCACGTTGGCGCGTCTCGACAATCCCCAACTGGAAACCGTGGTGGATATTTCGCGGTGCGGGCTTTCCTATATAAAGGAAGATAAAGAAGGTCTGCATATCGGCGCTACGACAACATTTCAGGATTTGGTGCGGTCAGAAACTGCGCAGAAGTTCGCGGGCGGTCTGGTTTCCAAATCGTCCGGCATGGTTTCCACGCGTTTGGTGCGCAATGCAGGCACAGTTGGCGGCGATATTGTGTACAACTATTCGTACAACGATCTGCCCCCCGTATTCCTGGCGCTTGACGCCAAGGTCAGTATTCTGGAAAAAGGGTCCGAACGGTGGGTGGACTTTGCGGAATTTTCCGTCAAGCACGGCACGCTGATTGTGGGACGGACCGGATTGCTAAAAGAAGTGCTCATCCCTCAGAAAGCGAAAAACTGGCGGAGTTCGTATCAGCGGTTCGCGCGCAGTTTTTCCGACTGGGAAGCGCAGATAATTGTGGCCACTGCTCTTGGTTTTAAAGACAATACTTGCGATTCGGCGCGCATTGCGGCCGGCTGTATTGTTCAGCATCCAGTGCGCGTGACTGAAGCGGAAAACGCAGTGCTCGGCGACAGTCCCGACATTAAATCATTTGAAAAAGCCGCGGACCTGTTCTGCAAAAAAATCGAACCCATGGCGGACTGGCGCTCGTCGAAAGATTACCGCAAAGAAGTTTTGAAAACGCTTGTGCGCAGGTCTCTGCAGGAATGCAGGCAGGGATAGGAGATATTTTATGAAACTCAATACAACCATAAACGGAGTCAAAAAAAGTTTTGAAATCCAGGCCGGCGAACTGCTCCTGGATTTTTTGCGGCGGGAAGGTTACTGGGGCGTAAAACGCGGATGCGAAACAGGCGACTGCGGTTCGTGCGCAGTGCTTATCGACGGTAAATCCACCGCGTCCTGCCTCACGCTTGCCGGACAGGTGCAGGACCGCGAGGTTACCACTATCGAAGGGCTCGGCACTCCTCGCGACCCTCATCCTCTGCAGAGCTGTTTTGTCGAATCGGCAGGCACGCAGTGCGGGTTCTGTATTCCCGGCATGATCCTGTCCGCGGCAGAACTTTTAAAATCAAATCCCAAGCCGAGCCAGGAACAGATCGCCGAAGCGCTCGACGGCAACATCTGCCGCTGCACCGGCTACGTCAAACAATTCGAAGCGGTGAAAAATGCCGCTGCCAAGATTCTCAGTTCAGGAGGCAAAAAATGACGAAGAGCGTTCAGGACGTTAAAAACAATCTTTCCGTCGTAAATCACAGCGTCAACAAAGTGGACGGTCTGGGCATGGCCTGCGGTACGGCCAAATATGTGGATGATATTGACGTGCGTAATCTGCTCATCGGCAAACTGCTTTTCAGTCCGCATGCGAATGCGCGCATCAAGAGTATTGACACCAGCGAAGCGGAAAAAATCCCCGGCGTGAAAGCTGTGCTCACTTATAAAGATGTCCCGCGTATCCCCCACACTA
>CAYHWZ010000263.1:0-3858 GCA_964359975.1 uncultured Elusimicrobia bacterium
ATTTTGTAGTCGTCAATGGAAAATCCGTGATTGGCCGGGTCGGTCTGGATGTTGTTGACGAGTTAAAGCTTGATTTTTGTTCCCTTATTGACGATCATGGTGCCGGGAACCCATATTGTGGTGCCTTCATAACGGATAGCGACAAAAGTGAATTCTTTAGTCTTCATTTCCGGCGCGGATTCGTGCTGTTCATGCGATTCGTGGGATTCTTTCGCAGCTGTTTCTGCTTTATCAGCGGCCTGGATGGAGTACATACCTGCGGCGATTGCGCCTGCCACTGACAGTAATACTGCCAGTCCTGTTCTATATTGTTTCATGTTGCCTCCTGAATGATGCGGCGGATGAATATCGTGTTTCATTCTATAATATTTGACGTATGAACAAAAGACCGGCAAATTCAGGGGTTTTTGCCGATTTTTGAGTGACCGACGGAACAAAGTTTGATATAATAAAACGATGTCCAAACTTGCATTGGAAGTGACGCGGATTATTAAAGCGGTCGAACAGGACCGTGACATGGCTTTGGTAAGGTTTACGCGAAAATTCGACGGCGTTAACCTGACTCCGCGCCAGTTCACTGTTACGCCGGACGAAATGCGGAAGTCGTACAAGCGGATACCTAAAGAACTAAGGTCTGCTTTGTTGACAGCGAAAGAACGGATTGAACGGTTTCACCGGGCGGAACTTTCCAGCATGACGGAGTCGTGGTCTGTGGAAACCGGCGGGATTCGGGCCGGGCAGAAATGTTCGGCGATTTTACGTGCAGGTATTTACGTGCCCGGCGGACGGTTCTGCTATCCGTCCACGGTATTGATGGCCTGCATTCCTGCGAAGATTGCGGGAGTGAAAGAGATTATCATTGCAACGCCGCCGAAGAATGCGCGCGACGAGATATTGGCTGCGGCGCACATTTGCGGTGTAACCCGTCTTTACCGGATCGGCGGTCCCGCAGCCATTGCAGCGCTGGCCATCGGTACCAGGACTGTCCCCAAAGTGGACATTATCGCGGGTCCAGGCAACGCGTACGTGACGGAAGCCAAGCGTCAGGTTTTTGGTAAAGTGGGGATTGACAGTCTGGCGGGTCCGAGCGAGGTTGCGATATGGGCGGACGCGAAATGCAATTTGTCGAGGGTGGTGGCCAATCTTTGCGCGCAGGCCGAGCATGGCCCGGATTCCAGAGCGTATCTGCTGTCGAGCAGTGAACGGGTGATTGCCGAGGCAAGACGGGAACTGCCGAAACAATTTAAGAGTCAGGTGACTTTTTTGCGGTTCAAAAGTGAGAGGGAAATTCCGGGCAAGCTGAATGAAATAGCGCCGGAACATCTGCTGTTGGCAGTGAAAAGCGCGCGGAAACGGGCCCGAAAGATTTGCAACGCAGGCGCGATTTTTATCGGAGACAAAACGCCTGTGGCGCTGGGGGACTATTCCGCAGGGCCGAGCCATGTGCTGCCTACCGGCGGCGCGGCGCGGTTTGCGTCGGCGGTTTCGGTAAAGACTTTTATGAAATGGAGTTCGGTGATTGAAAATGTTTCTAAAAAAGCGGGGCCGGCATTTTCATCGGCAAAAACATTGTCCCGCGCGGAAGGGCTTTACCGGCATGCCCTGTCTCTGGAGTGAATTATGAAAAATCGCAGCGCTGAAATAAAACGGCACACAAAAGAAACGCAGATTGACCTGAAAGTGAATCTCGACGGAAAAGGGAAATCCGCTGTCAGCACTTCTTTGCCGTTTCTGGACCATATGCTGGACTTGTTTGCAAAACATTCGGGCATGGACTTGATTGTAAAAGCGTCCGGCGACACCCACATCGACGACCATCACCTGGTGGAAGACATCGGGATTGCGTTCGGTCTTGCGCTGGAAAAAGCTTTGGGCGACAAGCGGGGGATTTACCGTTACGGCAACTTTTTGCTTCCGATGGACGAATCGCTGGCGTATATTGCGGTTGACCTCGGCGGGCGTCCGTATTTTGAGTATAAAGTTCCGTTCAAGCCGCAGTCAAAGGCACCGTTCTGCTTTGAACTGTTTGAAGATTTTTTTCAGGCGCTGGCTTTCAACGCGAAGATGAATCTGCATGTGCGTCTGGTGCAGGGCAGGAACAATCATCATATTGCCGAGGCCATGTTCAAAGGATTTGCCAAAGCACTGGCGCAGGCCGTGAGCAAGGACTCAAGGCAAAAGGGAATACCGTCGACAAAGGGAAAACTGTGAAAAGTAAGCCAACACTCGGGCTGGTAGACTACGGTATGGGCAATCTGAACAGTGTGTCCAAAGCCCTGGAACTGGCGGGCGCAAAAGTGAAGGCGGTGGAACGCGTTTCGGATCTGCGGAACTGCGGCGGGATTGTGCTGCCTGGAGTGGGAGCTTTTTCCACGGCAATCCGCAACTTGAAGAAGAAGGCGCTGTTTGAACCTGTGAAAGATTGGATTGAAGAAGGGAAATATTTTCTGGGGATTTGTCTCGGATACCAAATGCTGTTTGAAAAGAGCGAGGAAACTTTGGGCGGACGCGAGAAAGGGTTGGGGATTTTCAAAGGGACCGTGCGCCGGTTTTCAGCCGGGACAGAATTGAAAGTGCCGCACATGGGATGGAACCAGATTTCTGTGACAAAGAAATCGGCGGGAGTATTCCGGTCAATTTCCGACGGGTCATACTTTTATTTTGTGCACTCGTATTTTCCGGACCCGATCCAAAAGAATCTTGCCGCCAGCAGGACGCGGTACGGAGAGAATTTTGTTTCCAGTATTTCGCGCGGGAACCTGTTCGCCTGTCAGTTCCACCCGGAAAAAAGCGGAGACACGGGCATTAAACTGTTGAAAAACTTTGTCAATTCCGTAGGAGGCGCATAATGCTGATTATTCCGGCGGTGGATATCCGGGCAGGTTCGTGCGTGCGGCTAACCAAGGGCGACTTCAAACAGGAGACGGTATATTCGACTGACCCGGTGGAGATGGCGCGAATCTGGGTGGAAAAAGGCGCAAAGAGAATCCATGTCATTGATCTGGACGGAGCGTTCAGCGGTCAGCCGCATCATCTTGAACTGGCGGGCAAAATGAAACGCGAGTTGGGATGCGAGATTCAGTTCGGCGGAGGATTACGCGAAAAGGAAACGGTGAAAAAAGCGCTGGACATGGGTATAGATAAATTGATTCTGGGCACAGCCGCGCTTGCGGACAAGGACTGGGTGAAGAGCGCGCTGGACTGGCACGCTGACCGTCTCATTCTGGCGACGGACGCGATGGACAATCATGTGACGATCGAGGGATGGCAGGAGGACGCGCCGTTCACTATTGAAGAAGCGCTTAAGAAAATGGAAAGCATGGGTTTTCTGGAAACGATATTTACGGATATCAGCAGGGACGGGATGCTGACGGGCCCGAATTTTGAGTCGGTGCGGAAAGTGGTCGGGCTTACGCGCATGAGTGTGTACGCGTCAGGCGGTATCACCACTCTGCAGGACGTGAAAACTTTGAAAACGATTCCGGGTCTGAAAGGCGCAATTATAGGCAAGTCGCTGTACGCCGGAAAAATCACGCTTGAACAGGCGCTGTCCGCCTGATTCCTGTCAGCAGACAACATGGCTCTTGCAGTAAGAATTATTCCCTGTCTTGACGTGGACGCCGGACGCGTGGTCAAAGGCACCCGTTTTCTGAACCTGAAAGACGCGGGGGACCCGGTACAGGTGGCAAAACGGTATAATCAAGAAGGCGCGGACGAACTGGTTTTTCTCGACATAACTGCGAGTTCGCAGAAACGGGCCATACTTTTGGATGTTGTGAAACAGACGGCTCAGCAGGTGTTCATTCCGTTGACTGTCGGGGGCGGTGTGCGGACAACGGGAGATATGCGAACGCTCCT
>CAYHWZ010000264.1:0-3858 GCA_964359975.1 uncultured Elusimicrobia bacterium
CACCGCGTGAGCAAGGCCCAGAGGGGCGGACTGAGGAATGTAGGTGACTTTTACGCCGAAACGTTTGCCGTCGCCGACTGCGGCGCGGATTTCGTTGGCTGTATCGCCGACGATGATGCCGACTTCCTTGATGCCTGCCTGGGCAATGGACTCTATCCCGTAGAACAGGATGGGTTTGTTGGCAATGGGAATAAGCTGTTTGGCCGATGTGTGCGTAATCGGACGCAATCGAGTGCCTTTTCCCCCGGACAAAACAAGCGCTTTCATCATGAACTAAAAATTATATCAAATTATCCTGCTGAACAACAACTTTTTGGGAGGGGAATTTGTGATGGAGATGTGTAAGCAGAGTTTAGCTGGAAGAAGTCTTTTCCAAACGGGCAATGCGCGATTCGTGGTCAAGCAGCCGCGCATCGTGGAACACGGCCTTCCTGTCATAGTTCTCTGATTTTCGCATGAATGAGTCAATGGCAGATAAAATTGTGTGCACGTCTTTTTTTGTGGCCATTTTTGTGGCCATGCTATCTTTCATGCCGGAGATATCATCTTCAATTTTCAGTATTCTTCGCGCAATATTATTGACGGATTCGCGGATTTGACCGGTTTCTTTCAGGAATTCGCCGCGTGTGACAGATTCATTCAGTTTTGTATTTTGCATGACGGCAATAGATTATCAGAAATTGAATCTCATGTCAATATTTTATAACATTCTCGCATGCGGAAACGGACATCGTTCAAACTGTTGATCACCGGGATTCATTCGCGGATGGGGTCGCGTGTGCGGGAACTGGCAATCAAGCGCGGGTGGCGGGTGCGTGGTCTGGATCTGGTGTCTCATGCGCCGGATACCATTGTCGCGGATATTTCGCGTCTGGGGGATCTCCGGCGTGTGTTCAAACGCGAAATGCCGGACGGCGTGATTCACACTGCAGCGTATACCGACGTGGACGGGTGCGAGTCAAAGAAACGGCTCGCATGGAAAGTGAATGTGACAGGCACGGCCAATACTGCAGAGTGCGCGTTGGGAGTCAAGGCACGGATGTTGCATATCTCTACGGACTATGTTTTTGACGGGAAGAAGGGGCCGTATGCCGAGTCTGACAAAGTTAATCCCATCAGTTATTACGGTGTCACCAAGCTTGAGGCGGAGAAAGCTGTGCGCAGCGTGGACCGGTCCGCGGTGATTGTGCGCACGTGTGTTCCTTATGATTGGAACAATTCTGCGGCGCCGAACTTTTTAATGTGGCTGGTTCAGCAGCTTAAAGCCGGTAAACCTGTTAAGATTGTGACGGACCAGTGGAACACTCCCACGTTTGTGCCGGATTTTGCGAGATCGCTCCTGGAACTGGTTCTGTCCGTCGAGCGCGGGGTGCTCAATGTGTCAGGGGGCGAATTCATTAACCGGTTTGATTTTGCGGTGAAAGCTTGCAAGGTATTTGGGTGCGATGAGGGACTGGTGCATCCTTGTTTGTCGTCGGACTTTAAGCAGGCCGCGGCCAGGCCGATGCGGGCAGGACTGATTGTGAAAAAAGCGGAAGCGGTTTTCGGGCAGAAAATGTTGTCGGCGGATGAAGGGTTGGAGAAGACGGTTCGGTTGTATGCAGGGAATTAGATTCAGAACTTAAACTGCCTGGTCACAGTTTCTATTTTCACCCCCACCCTGCCCTCCCCCGTCTAGGGGGAGGAAGTAAATCGGGTTACTGAATTCCTCGCCAAGGGTACCATTCGGAACCGCGCTCGGTGCGGGCTTTTTTCTCGCGGTCGGCACGGTCGAGTTTCAGTTCCAGATTGAATAAGAATTCCACCACTCCGGTGCGCTCGCGGAAAGTGAAGGTCAGTTCCCAGCATCTCCATTCCTGACGCACTTTGAGTTCTTTTTCTGGCAAGGTCAGTTCGCGCACACTGAACATATTGCCGTTCCGATACAGAAACAGCGTTCTCAGCACGCCCTCCACTCTCAATCTCTCCGTCGGACGGAACCGCGCGGATTGGCGCACTTCCAGTGCATCGTCGCGGCTGGCAAAGTAGCTGGTACCGAACGAATAGTAGTCCTCGCCCAGGGCGCGCTGTCCCCACGTGATTTCTGTCAGTGTGTTCACAGGGTGCATGGAATCGGTCATAGTGTCCGAAAGTGTGTACTCGTTGCGGAAGAAGAGTTCGAGGTCCGGTTTGGGGTTCAGGGTCAGTTCACCTTTCAGCGGCTGATAGCTGGCGCGGTTCAGAAACGCGAGAGGGTCATTTTTGGCGCGCGGCAGATTGTGCGCGGTCTCAAACCTGAAATCTAGCCCGTTCATCGGGTGCAGATGGTAGAGCATAGCCAGCTGATGCCGCTCGCGTCCACCGTCCGCGCCCAGATTGTCCTGAAATCTTTGTGTCAGCAAATAGCTCATGTCCAAGTCCATGTCGCGGGTCAGCCGTTGGCGCAGCGTGCCTTCCAGGTCTGTACGCTGGATGAGGTTTTCCTGCGGTTCATCGGGGTGATGTCGGTTGAGCCACTGATTGCGGAACGTGGTTCTGGGCGTAAATGTTGTGCTGCGCGTCAGCCGCAGTGACCGGAGAAGTGAAAACTGTGCGTCGGATTCCTGCCGGTACTGACGGGCGAGTTCAAGATTGATTGGATTTTTCCCCGCGAATCTGTTGGTAAACGAGGCGGAGAGGATGCGGTCTATACCCCAAAAACCGGTAGGGGTCTGGAGCTGGCTGTACTCCACGCGCGGCGAAAGTGTTTCTGCGGCAAAAAATTCGCGCGAGAGCGGGTCGTACTGTTCCTGTCTTTCGCCGACGAAACGGACGTAGTTGTTCTTCTTCTGGTATGTGAAACTGAGACTCGACCGGAAATCGCGGACCACGCGGTCAAAATCTTCCCTCACAAAATCATTGGGGAACGAGTCATCGGAAAGTTTGTTGCCGTTTATCTGCAGTATCCAGTTGGGGCTGAACTGCTGCCAATGGTAGAGGCGCGCGTTCCAGCGTTCGCGTTCGGTGATCTGGTCCTGGATTCGGAACCCGTACACGCTCCCTTTCATACGGTCTCCATAGTAGTAATTGAACTCGCCCCCTGTGCCCACACCGCGCCGGCTGAGATAGTCGAGGTAAGCTTTCACATAGGTCTCGTCCGTCGGAGGATAGCCCCAGATGGTGCGGACAAACGCGCCCTCGGACCGGTTTTGACCGGGAAAGATTTGAAATGCCAAGTGACGTTCGCCCAATGAATAATAATAATAAGGCAGATAGAGCACCGGCATTTGTCCCACGCGGAACACGGCATGCTGGACCGTGATGCGCTTTTGGGGCAGTATGCGGATGCGGTGTCCATAGAGATGATACTTGGTGAAATCCACTTCGCATGTGGAAAGTTTGGCGCGTTCGAGCTGAAAGTTGCCCTGATCGTCGCGCAGGACTCTTTTCGCGCCGAATATCCACGGCCCGAACGAACCCTGAGTGTCGGTCAGTTGAGCAGTGCCGTTTTCCGACGCATAGGCGAGCGATTTTGCGCGGATTTCGTTGCCCTGCGCGTCCATGAACCGGACCAGTCCCCACGCGTCTAGCCTTTTTTTCGGAATATTGAAAAGCGCATGGTCGGAAAGAAAGGTGTAAGAACTCTGCACCACCCGGACGTTGCCGGAGGCGATGATGACTTGTTCAGATTCTTTATATTCGAGAGCGTCCGACTCAAAATCTACGGGAGATTGGGGCGGTTCAAGTGCGGCGAGCGGCAGGCGGCAGAAAACAACAGCAGTTAATGAAAAGAATACACAGAAAGCGCTCCGGAATTTGCCCAACTGTGGTATGTTACTCCCAGACCAGGAGTCCGGCGCCAGCCACTCCCAACTTCTGGTCGAACTGCGAGACGGTGAT
>CAYHWZ010000265.1:0-3835 GCA_964359975.1 uncultured Elusimicrobia bacterium
GTACCCGGACTCCGCTGACGAGTTGTCCGACCAGCTCCAACTGATGGCCCGTGTAGAAATCGCAGTACCGAAGAACGATGTCGGAGCATTGAACACAGTTACCGTGCTCGGCATCAACGCGGAAAGCGACGAGTGTGCCGTGCTGTACAATCCTGACCCGCTGTCCCCCCTGTCCACACTGACCGTGCGGAAAAAGTATGTCGCGCCCGGAATCAGTCCGCTCGCCGTCGCGGAAGAAACCGGATGATTGACCGTCGAAGAAAGCGTGACCGCCGCGTCCGTCTCCAGACTGAACGCATAAGTCGCACGGTACAAACGATAACTGTCGCGGTCGTCAAAGTTGGCCGGAGCCACCGGATTTGTCCACTGCACCTGCGCCGAAGTTTCCGTCCACGACGAAACCGCCAGAACCGACGGCATGTTCAAAGCAAAGTCCGCAGCCGGCGCTGAAGACAACCGGTTCACCGCGCCCGTCACCGACCACACAGACTGGTTACCCACCTCGTCGCGCACCAGCATCGCAAAATAATAAGTCGTGCCCGCATTCAACCCGGTCACTGCAAACCCTTGCGCGCTGCCCACTGTTGCCGACGTGGTCAGTGTGTTCACATAGTTCAGCGGATACGCAGTTGCAAAATTCGAAATCAGATTCGTTGACCCCTTAATAAGGAACTGCGACCCGCTCGCAAGATTGCGCTGAGTGCCGTCGTCGCCCGGCGCGCTCCACGCCAGCACCACATTGCCGTCTATAGATCCAGCCAGCGCAGTCAAATCAGAAACCGACGACGGAATCGTAATATCCGGCTGAGGACTCGAACTTGCGCTCCGCGGATTAGGCGTCTGGTTATTAAGGAAATCGTCCTGCCACCGGTTCGAATCTTCACCATTACCCAGATTGCTGTCCGGTTTGCGGATAGCGGCATTGCTCGCGGCCAAGTTCGCCAACCTTACCGGAGCATTCGCGTCGCCGAAATCAACAATGGCCGAATCCGTGCCCGCGCCGAACGAAACCACATCCACAATCCCTTCCAAAGCAGTTGCGCTCGTGGACAAGTAAACCGTGTTATCATCGTTGAACAATACCGCGCCCGCAGTCCAGTACAGGTCCACTTCCAGACCGCTCGTCGTATCCGTGCTGCGGATGAGATAATAACCGTTCGCTGAAATAAAGCCCGTGAGCGCCTGATTAGTGTCCGTGCCTCCCGCTGTCCGGCGGTGCAGATACAATTGCGGACTGGTGAGATTGATTGAAGCATTCGTCGGATTGTAAAGTTCCACAAACCGCTGATGCGCCTGACCCGCGTTTTCATTGCGACGCACCTGACTGATTAAAATGTGAGAAGAAATTGCCACAGACTGTTCCGTCCCGCTGTCAATCGCCGAAAGATTGTTGGTCGCGTCCGTAGACCGGATATGGAAATAAACAGTCTTGCCCGACGCCAATCCTGTCAGCACAATATATTGAGTGGTGCCCGGCGCGGCAGGCGGCTGTTCGTTATGCACATCCAGAGCCATGCTCCACCATGACGCCGCGCCTCCGACAGACGCTGCGCTGAAAGTGGCATAGCGCAATATGTACCGTCCCGCAGCAACATTGCTGGGCGGATCGTTCGGCGCTGTCCAGGAAAGCTGCGCCGCGCCAAACATCGCATTCGCCACAGAACCAATCAAATCCGTCACTGCAGCCGGAGGAGTGCTGTCCGACAAAGTCAGCGTGCTCACAATCGCAGTGTACGTGCTCACCGCGTCGTCCCCGTTAAACGCGCGCACACGGTAATAATAGGAAGTGTTTGTATTCAATCCCGTGTCCGTGGTGGAAGTCAAAGTAAAGTTGTCCGACACCGCATACACCGTGCTCCACGCCACAGAAAAATTCGCCGTGGACCGAGTCAACTCAAACCGCGTACCGGACACATTGTAGTTGCGGCTCCACGCCAGACTCACCGACAAAGTTGACCGCGTGCTGACAACCAGACCCGTCACTTCATTTGCCAGCGAGTAGCGCGTCACTGTTGCCGACGGAGATGAAAGAGTGATGCTGTTCGCCGCGCGCACAAACACTGTGAAACTCGTGTTCGGCAACAGCCCGCTCTGCACGTACCATGTGGCATTTACGGCAAGATTTGCGATTGTCCCGCCGGTAGAAGCAAACAGGCGGTACGCAGTTTCAGTGCCGGTATTGTCAATCCAGTTCCAGTGCACCACACCGGTCGAGACCGCAGCCGCGATAAATCCTGTCGGAGCATTGAACAGCGTGGTCGACGCAATTTCATTGGAGAGGATAGATTCCTGCGCTGTCAGGTCGAGCGCGGCAACTGCGATATAGTATGTCACCCCGCTCACCAACCCGCTCAAAGTAAGCGAGGTGGAATTCGTTGAAACCGACACCGGCGACGTACCCGAAGACGTGCTCGTCGCATCGTACGGAGGACGCGTGCCGTCCGTATCAAAATATACTTTGTAAGACTGCAAGTCCGGCGGTATCGGCGACGGCGCAGTCCAGGAAAGATTCACATACAGTTCATCCAGCGACGCGCTCCCCAGAGCCGACGGCGCGCCCGGCGTGGGATTGTAGGCAAAATTCGTGTTGAGAGAGTTGACCGTGGCGCTCCGCGACCATGTGCCCGACGACGGCAAAGTGTCCGCGCCCTTGATTGCAAAATAGAAAGTGCCGCCCGGGGTCAAACCTGTGACTGTAAGCCCCTGCGTAGTGCCAAACGCCAGCGGCGACGGAATATTCGTGCCTGAGAATGTTGCCAGAGCAGGCGAAGTGGAGAACGAATTTTCATTGAATATCTGACCTGTAGTGGAAATCTTTATAATATAGGAAGCAACTGTTCCCTGCGAACCGTCATCGCCCGGAGCCGTCCACTCGATTTTGATCGCGCCCTCAGTCGTACTGACCAGCGCAGTCAAATCAGAAACTGCCGACGGACGCGCGTTGTCCGGTTCAGAAACAGAGGAAGTGTTGTGCGGATTGCGCGGCGAGCGGGTGGAAAAGTCCACGCCGTTGTCTTCCGTATCCTGCGGCACGGTTGAATACGGACTGCCCGGGGCGCGTTCCACAGATTTACTGTTAGTGCCCTGATTCGGCGCGCGGTTGTTGCTTTCAGGATACACGTTCGCGTTACTTCCGTCACCGTAACCCACGCGGTCAATTTCAACTCCTGCGCTGTTCAACAGACGGAAAGTGCCGCTCGGGTCCGTCAAGAACGATGCAAACCCGTAGTCCGGCGACAGTCCAGTAGTCGCCTCCGTGCTCGTGGCCAAAAGATAAAACCGGCTGGGCAAAATCGTCGCTGTGGACGGAATCGTCAGTTCATCTGCAAACTGCGCCGACCCGCCGGTTCCGCGGAACTGTACTTTCCAACTGCCGATACTCACTGCCGCGTTCGTCTTGTTGTAAAGTTCGATGAACTCGTCCGTAGACTGCCCCGACCCGCCGTTGGAAGCGAACTGACTGATCACAATGCCTACGCCCGGACTGAACGCGCGCGCAAAACTCTGCGCTGTGTTCGGATTCAGCAGAGACCATCCGCCCGGCGTCTCATCCTGCGTCTTGAGCGCAAAATAGTAAGTCACACCGTTCAGCAGACCAGTGGCAACGCGGCCATGACGGTCGCCGTACACAGTGTTCGTGGTAAATTCCGCTCTGTAACTTTGCGGCACCGCGTTCCAGTCCGTTTCATTTGCTATTGGTCCGACTGACGACCAGCGGATATCATATTTGCCGCCGGTGATAGCGCCTTCAGTCCCGTCATCGCCCGGAGCAGTCCAGGTCAAAGTAATCTGCGCAGACCCGACCAATGCGGAAAGATCCGTCACCGCCGCAGGC
>CAYHWZ010000266.1:0-3815 GCA_964359975.1 uncultured Elusimicrobia bacterium
GTCCAGGTCAATATGAAAGCGCGGTTTATCCAGACGGTAACGGTTCTCGTCGATAAAGTAGCGGTGATGCATCATGCCGATAATGTTGCCGCCGAACCGGATCTTGCCGGAGAAGGGAGTGTTGGGCCCGGCTTTTGGTTCAGGCACTGTAAGTTTACCGGAACTGTCGGTTTTCACTTCCACCACAAGATTACCGCCTGCCATCCATTCGCCGTCTACAACGAACTTGTATTCATACTTTCCCTCTTTGAGAGGATACACTGTTGACCAAATGCCCGTAGCGGAATCTTTGGTCATGGGATTTTTTGTATTGTCCCACGAGTTAAATTCACCGGCAAGCATTATGGCCTGGGCATCAGGGTTCTCATAGAAGAACTGGATACCGCTGCTGACCGCTTTGGGCGGCAAGGGATCTGCCGCTGCAGGCACAGTCAGCACAACCGTGACCAGAAAATAAAAAATGGAAGTATACTTGAACAATTTCATAATGTTCTCCTTTTCTCTCATCAAAAGTTAACCCTGAAAAACAGTTTTACCTGATCAACGGGGCGGATGGTGGAATCGTCGCCGATACCGCCTTCAGCCAGATTGCCCGTCGGGCCGCCGTCTCCGTATTCAAAATAAATTTCCATGTCCGTGCCAATAAAGTAGCGGAGCTGCCAGAACCCGCTCCACCAATTCCGCTTCAGAAAATTGCTCTGTGCATTCACAAGTCTGGTCAGCACCTGCGCGTGGTCGGTAAGATTGACTCTGAACTCGCCGCCGATGATGTAGCGTTCGCCGAGACCGGAATCCGAACCAATGTCGCGCACTCTGAACTGCACGCGCCCGAACCCGACAGGATTTTCGCCGCGCAGTTCGATAGTCGCGCCCCAGAAATCGCCGGACCGCGAGCGGTAATTGTTGGCGCGCATGCGGGCTTCGAGACCTCCGACAAACTGCACGAACATTTCGCCGAACTGGTCCACCACGCGCTGTCCGGCGGTGGAATAGTAGACGATATAATCTTCTCTCAAAGCAGGATTATTTTCGGAACTTTCCACCTGCGTCTTATACTCGGTCCTGCGGAAAGTGAACTGCACCAGTTTGGCGTCCTCGAAATAGACCAGTTCGGTCGAGTAACCGTCCCTGCCGAATTCGTTGGACCCGCCGGTACGCACGCGCCGTCCGCTGAACTTACTGGAAAGTTCGCTGCGGAAATTTTTGCCGTAATTGAAATAAGCGCCGCGCATGAGAAAGTTGCCGAGCCGCAAATCGCGGATTTCCGTCTGGTATGCTCTGGCATCTCCGTCAGGCGACAGACTGCCCATACGCACGGAACTGGACATGGCGACTTCCGTGTTCCACGACGCGCCGCGCCATCCGAGACGCAGTTCACCGGAATAGACCTCGTTCTTTGCCGCAATGTCTTCGCCGGGCAAAATCAGCGACCTTGTTCCTGTGATAGGATCCGTCTGCGAACCGAACTTGCCGAACTGCCAGTCCTTGCGCAAAAAGTTGCCGCCCAGGTCCACATAGATACGGTCGCTTTTTTTCTCGTACATACGCCGGTAAAAGTTTGCCACAAATGACTGAGCTTTCTGGTCATAGTAAGAACCGTACCATTCGCCCACCTGCGGTGAAAGACTTTTTTTGTTCTCATCTTCCACAGTAAACAGGAACCTGCCGCGCAATTTATAAAAATCGAACACTTCCAGACGGACCGCCTGCGAGTCGCGGTTGTAGCTCACCACGTCCTGGTTCACCAGACGCAGGAGCGGGGAATCAATATAGTGACGCTCTTCTCTTTTCAGCGCCATGATTTCCGCTTTCGGATGCCAGAACTTGCCCCACGCTCTGTCGAGGAAAAACCGTTTCTGCTGACTGCGCATATCGTTGGAATCCACATTGAACTGAGTGTAAAGGTCCACACCTTTGTACGGCGCGGCATAGAACTTCATCTGCAGATGGTGACGCGGAGTCTGCAGTTCCCATCGGTTATTCTCGTTGCCGATCCGTTTGGTATAGAATTCCGTCTCGTAATAACCGTTGATGTTGAGAGCGTGAGCAGATGAAACGAATAATAGAATGGATATTGACACCCAGCGCATGGCCGTCACTATTCTCCATTTCCATTCTCTATTTTCTATTCTCTGCTTCATATCTATTTCCACCGGAACGACATTGTCACTCGATAGATGAGACCAAGTTCACCCTGATTGTAGAACGCGAAGTCCAGATCCATCAGACGCCGTTTGAATCCGAGCCCGCCGGCAAATTTGCTGCGGTCCACGCCGAGCCGGAAAACGATTATTTCCGCAAAGGTCAGTTCCGAACCCAGATGATAACTTTCGCCCAGATCTTTGACGCCGCCGTCCACCGTGTGCCAGTCCGCGTCGAAAAGTATGAACGGTTTGGGACGGTAGGCAATACCGCCGCGGACAGTCGGCTGGACTTTTTCGCCGGGCGAGTCGGAGAGAAACTGGAACCGCGGCGAATTAAGGTCATAGACCACGAGCCCCAGAGTGACCTGTTCCGCAGGCGCGGACCAGAGACCGATATCCGTGCTGAGTTCGGTGGAGTTGGTCTGAGCCGACACATCGCTCGCGGAAAAGTTGCCGATAGTGGCGCGCAGGACTTTCAGATTGATACCCATGGAAATGTTGCGGCGGAGAGTGCGCGCGTATGACGCGGTGAAATTTTCCTCCTTGAAAATATCCGAAAGCGCCAGCCGCTCGTACGAAATGCCGAAACTGTTGAGGTTCCACGGAATGGCGAAACCGATGGCATTGTCAGACAGATTGGATGCTCCGTAAAAATTGTTGTACGTAAGCGCAAGCTCGGACTGGCTCAACTGAGTGAGCCCGGCGGGATTGGACTTGATGGCATCCGCATCGTCGGCAATAGCGACATAAGAACCGCCGAGCCCGAGCGGCCGCGCGCCAGAAAGCTGAGTGGTGTCGAAAAGAGCGTAAACGTTAGTGGAAAGTGGAAGGTGGAAAGTGGAAAGTGTCAGAATAGAAAATACAAGCGCCTTACTGCAAAATTCCCTTAACAGTCTGCCGAAAAACTCTTGCGTCATTCCGGCGAAAGCCGGAATCCAGTCGTTTGACAGAACGTGATCTCTGGATTCCGGGGTCAAGCCCCGGAATGACGGACACAAAAGACTTTTTCGGCATTCTATCAAGCATTTACTTTCCACTGCAGAAATCATTTCACCACCGCGATCGCGACATTTTCCCTGTCGCCGCCGGATGCGCTTTCGGCGCGGATGTTGGCCAGGTAGATTCCCATGGGGACAAGTTCGCCCTTGTCATCTTTACCGTCCCAGACATATTCCACGCGCGTGGGCGAAGCGGAAAAGCTGACTGTTTCATTTATAAGGTTCCGCACTTCACGTCCGCGCAGATCAAAGATGCGGATGGACACATTCGACGGCAGAGACAGATAAAAAGAAATCGCGGCTGACTTTGCCGAGCCGGTGGTGACTGGCGCAAACGGGTTGGGCGTGACATTGACGCGCGAGATTGAGAGATTGCCGATACCGGCAAATGAGTTGTCCGGCACACCGTCGGAATTGGTGTCCAGACTGACCAACGCGAAATTATTAAGAGTGGAGGTAGTGAAATTCGTCAGAGCAAAACCGTTCTTATTGTTGGGCGCGCTGTCTCCGCCGAGGAATCCGAACCCGATGGACTGACCGTTCACAGTGTCGCCGCCCACGTCGCCGGGCGCAAGCGTTGCCACGCAGGCGAAACGCGCGTTCGGCAATACCGCGCCTGTGCCGTTCTTGCCCGACTATTTCTTCGGTTCGTGGGACGGGGGTAACGGGAATT
>CAYHWZ010000267.1:0-3810 GCA_964359975.1 uncultured Elusimicrobia bacterium
CTTTTGCCGCGTCCGAAACCTTTACCGCAGGTGCAGCAGGAGTTTCCTCTTTCTTAGCTGCTTCCGGCGCTTTGGCAGGTTCAGCAGGAACCGCTGCTTCTTTCACTTCTTCTTTTTTTACAGCAGGTTCCTCTTTAGCCGGCGGAGCTTCTGCCTTTTTCGGTTCTTCCTTTTTGGGAGCCAGACTGAGCAGATATGTGACAACAGCGTTGCGTTCTTCAACAGTCAACTGTTTTTCGTAGGCAGGCATCTTGCCTTTACCTTTGTTGATAATGGCAAGCATCTCGTCATCCGTATCATCTCCGACCACGCCCGCGACCAGGTTCAGCTCTTCCGGCGCCACTTTGAACATCTTGGCCATGCTCGGATTGCCCTTGCCATCTTTGCCGTGACACGAAGCGCATTTTGTATCGAATATCTTCTTGCCGTCTGCGCCTGCCGCAAGCAATCCCGCAGCCACTGCAAACATCAGCGCCAATCCTGCCGTAATTATCGCTGTCTTATCTCTCATATCAGTCTCCTCTCAATCTTCCCTCTTAGAACTTATAGATTAAACTCAGCCCAATGATGTGAACATGATAGTCGCTCTGCGTAGAGTTCAGGAACAGCGACGTGTTCCACGCCGGCTGCCACGGGTCAATGTATTCGAAGGCAAAGTCTTCCACCATGTACCGCTCGTACTGGTAGCGCAGACGCACCGTCACGTTCTCCATAAAGAACCATTTCAGCGAAGTGCTGAACTTGTGCAGTTCATTTTCAGTCTCGCGGAAATTGACCGCCAGCGCGCTGGCAACCTGCGACTGGGCATTGCCGCCGCCCTTCGCCGCATCCCCGACAACTGTATTGGGATTGATGGAATCCACTATTCCTCTCGACCGGCTGAGGTCAAAGGACATGTCCATGTCCAATTTTTTCTTGACCAGCACAGCGTTCGAACCGAATCCGTAAGTGTCCGTAATGTCGCGGTTCACACCGATCCAGTCAGCAGATTCCGTGTCATAAGGCAGACGCGTTACACTGCCGCCTTGACGGTAGCGCGATTTCATGGTCAACTCATTCATTTCTCTTGAAAAACGCCCGTACAGACTCGCACGATCCGACAAGTCATAGTTGGCGTCAAAACCAAACGACTGATTCGTTTCGTTCTGCGTGCCGTACTGCGTATCAATGTACCGGTCACTGCGGTACGAATATTCCAACCCCAAAGTCAGACTGTCCATGGGATAGATACCGCTCTTAAGCGCCAACACATCTCTTACGCGCGCCGCTTCGTCCACCTTGCGCAGGTCATCCATGTTGCCGATTACGTTGATACCTTCCCCGATGGGAAACGTCTCGTGCGCCACTTCCTCGCCGTCATAATGCGAATTGTACCGATGCGCATGCTGGTAGCTGGGCCGCAAATCAACCCATTTGCTGGGCGTATAGTTGACATACGCTTTCAGAGTATTCTCAAACGAATCCGCCACTTCGCGATGTTTGCGCGACATTCTCTCCCACTCATATCCCAAACCCAATCCCAGCGAACTCAGCAGCTGGTACCCTGCGTCCGCTCCGAAGCTTAACTTGCTGTACCCAATCGGCAGACTCTTTCTCATTCTTGCAGGGTTAAAGTTCCCTCTCGGTGTGGAGGTGGAAAAACTTGAATCCGTCGGCACATATGCAGTCATCAAGAGCTCGGCGGTATCATTCGTCATCTTATAATAGCGTACCTTCCCGGTCACTGCCAGATCATTCACCGGCCTCATGCTGAGCGAAGTGTTCAGCGCAAGCGTATTAATTTTACCATCCAGACTTGGCCGGGGAGGGTTCAGGTTAACTCCCAGTCCAGCAGCAGCGTTCAAGATGGCCTTATTCGACGTCGGAGCCAGAAATGTGTCGTTCTGACTCAGCATAGTATACGATAATGACGCGTTCAAACGGCTCTGCATCACCGGCAGATTCACGCCGCCCGCCAGGGATACCGTGTGCGACAGATTGTCCGGCGGCAGTGCCAACTGGACTTTTTCCGGCGAAGAAGCGCCTGCAGCCGAAACAGCGCTGTCCGATGCTCTCCATGGATTGTCCACCAGCAGCCGGTCAACGCTGTTGCTGAATACAACCATGTCGTAACCGAACATGGCATTGAACATCCCTGTATTGACAGCCGCGCTCACGCCTGCCTTGTTTGTAGTATAGCTGATAGGTTCCGGAACTTCCACCAGATTGCCGCCAAACGATACGCCGAGAGGGCGGTTCCCGTTGCGGTCTTCTTTCATGCCGGACAAGTTCAACACAAGACCCTCGCGCGGCATAATACGGATATCCGCAGACAAAGTGTCCCGCCTCAACTGCAGCGGCACCGCCGGCAAATCTGAAAAAATTGCCGTCGCATTGTTCGTGCTGGTCTGCAAACTCGTTTGACTCAGGTCCGCCAACTGCACCTGACCGTCGCCGAGATGCACGTACGGCGTTTTACCAGTTATGGAAAACACGTGCGGAGTCTGGTCGTATTTTATTTTGGCATCCATCAAGCCCAGATGACCGCCCTTCAATGTAAAACTCTGGTCATCCAACCCCAGCTTTGTACCCTTCACGTTCAGGAATCAGTTCGTGCTGTCATTGCTCGACTTGAGCGTAACATCCTCCACAAACGCACCGTCCGGCACAGTCCGGTACTCATTCAGTTTCGATGAGTTCTGCGCTCTGCGCACGCCCTGGGCCGTGACTTCCACGCTCCCCTCCATCTCGGAAAACGCGCTTTGCAGACCCAAACCCATCACCAGCAGACACAACCCGACTAATTTTGTTTGCATGTTAAATTTCATAATATTCCTCCTCACCTGGTGAACCGCGGTCCAGCCGGATGATTCGACCCGTGGAACGTTGAATGGCACTGCACGCAAGCTCTGGACCCGCCGATATTGCGGATGCCGGCATCAATGTTCTCTGCAATCGCGCCCGAAGTCGTCGGATGCTGAGACTCGATATGGCACTGCTGACAAAGACGCGGACGTTTCACCTTCAGCAGTTTGTCGTGCTGGGACCCGTGCGCCTCGTGGCAGGTCAGACAGTTTTCACGCACCGGCGGATGTTCCCAAAGGAACGGTCCGCGTTTTTCCGCGTGACAGGAATAACAATTTTCATTGATAGAATTCTGCGCCAGCAGTTTCGGACCCGCGGTCCCGTGAGGATTGTGGCAGCTGGAACAGACCATTTTCCCCTCGCTGAGCGGCATATGCGACGAACGCATATTCTGCGCCTTTCTTAACTGATGACATTTAAAGCAGGTATCCAGTTCGTCTTTGCCCGCCAACAGCTTTTCATTCTTCGAATGGTGCATACTGTGGCACTGCAGACACGAAACCGAACGCGATTCATGCGCGCTCCCTTTCCAAAACATCCTCTTCTGGTCCGCGTGGCATTGCAGACAAGTTTCCGCTGCCGCCTGAGCGTTCAGTTTTTTGGGATTCTTGATAGTGGCAAAGTCCGGATTGGACTTGTCCCCGCCAGCCCCGACGTGCAGGGAACCCGGCCCGTGGCAAGTCTCGCAGGACTCCTCAAACGAAATTTTCTTCAGCGCCGGCAAATTCTTGGCGTGACTGTTCTTCTTGAACCCGTCCACCTGGTCCGAGTGACACGCCGCGCATGCAGCAGCTCCCACCTTCTCCGCCACAGCCGCCGCGGCCTTGCCAGCAACAATGCTCACCAGCGCGATCGCCAGACTCGGAACAATGATTCTATATTTGATATTCATGATATTCATTATTATGTGTCTCCGATTAAAACATCGCTCTGATGTGGACCATAAGTTCATGCACTTTGTCCGGA
>CAYHWZ010000268.1:0-3796 GCA_964359975.1 uncultured Elusimicrobia bacterium
ATTCCCTTATGAAGACAAACTCGATTACTCCGCGTTCGCCAGAGAATCGCGCAGTCTCAAGTCCGTCACCACCATAGTCCTCGGACCGCCGCCCACCCAGATTTTGAGCGAAGATGATTTTGCCGGCACACTCAGCGCGCTTCTCGACGACGAAAAAATCACGCTCCAGTTCATACCCTGGTCGGAAATGACCAAAGATTACCGTTACCTGAACTGCGCGCTGGACTTGTCGCTTTCTGTATGATGGGAGACAAAGACCCTGCATGACAAACTACTTTAAACAACTTTTTGGTTCCGGCGAAAAATCGGACAAGATTGCCATGCCCGGTTCACTGACCGAACTCAAAGACCTGCTGGTCCTTTCGCAGATGATGACATCCGCGCGCGATATGGACCAGGTCCTGAGCTTTCTCCTCGGTGAAATCCATAAACGGTTCAGCATCGAGTGCGGCGTCATGGGAATAGATGACAAAGACGACACGTTCAAAGTGCGCGCGCACCGCGGATTTACCGCGCCCATGGCCAGAGAGTTCACCATCCAGCTCGGGTCAGGACCGCTCGGTCTCACTTATTCGGAAAACCGCAAACACGTTTTCAAACGCGTGGACTTTTTCAAAGCCGGCGCGCGGTCCTATCTCCTTGATTCCGAGGGATGGGAAAGTTTCATGGTCGCGCCTCTCTCCGTCCACAACGAAAATCTCGGACTCTTTATTGCCGGGTCCAAAGAAACCAACTTTTTCACCCCGTCCGTGCTCCACCTGCTCGACTGTTACCTTCAGATCCTCTGCGTCGGCATGCGCAACGCCGAACTCATGGCCCGCATGGAAAAGTTCAACCGCCGTCTGGAAGCCGAAGTCTCTTCCACCACCGAGGAACTCACCCGCACCAACGAACGGCTCATCCACCGCGTACGCGAACTCAAAGCCCTCTACGAAATCACACTGAGCGGCAGCGCCAACGGCACGCTGAAAGAACTTCTCAACGTTGTCTGTTCCAGAGTGCAGGAACTTATGGGCGTGGACCACGTGGTATTTTTCATCAACCAGTCTTCATCGGACGACAGAGCCGACCTTCAGCTCGAACATTCAACACTTACCAACGCGCCCGTCCCGGTCAACACCTGGCGCATCCAGTCCGACGACAGCAAACCCCGCGGCCCGTTAAGCCAGATCATCCTCGACTCGTTCCGGTCCAACGAAGTCAGAGTCCACCACGGCAGTCCGCTCCCCATAGAAAAAGAATTTTCGCATTCGACGTCTGCACCGCAGGCAGATTCACATACATTCCGTTCCATCGTCTCGGTCCCGCTCAAGACCTCGCAAAAGACCGCGGGCATCATGGTGCTGATGAACCCCGTGAGTCCCGACGCCATGCCCGATGGTAAAGTAAAAGATGAGTTCACCGAAGAAAAAATGCGCACTCTTACACTCATTGCCAACCGAGTAGCCACATCGCTTGAAAACGTCCAGCTCACCGCAGAAATTAAAAAACGGCTCGCGGATCTTTCCACCCTGCAGGAAGTTAGCGAAATCCTCTACGCCAGTCCCATCTTCGAACTCGATCTTGCCAAAATCGTGAAAATTATTTTGAAGTCCCTTTCCTGCGATTCCTGCGCGTTTTTAATCTTTGACGCGGCGCAGGAAAAACTCGTCACCAGCGCCAGCGAGTCGTCCATCCCCGACGACGCAGAGCCCGCGGAACAAACACTCGACACAGAAACCGAAGCCGCGCTCAGAGTTTACCGCGAAGGCAAATCCAGAATATTGAACGAAGACCCGTCCGGTCCCGTCAAAACACAATCCGTCGCCTCGCTCCTCTTTGTCCCGCTGAAAGTGGAAAAAGACGTTATCGGCGTGCTCAAACTCGGCAGCCACACCCAATCATTTTTCAATGAACATCACCAGCGTCTCGCCGAACTGGTCTCAGACCGCGCCGCAGTCGTAGTGCAGAACTCAAAACTCTACGACAAAATCCTGAACGCCAACCGCGAACTCGAACGGCTCAACCGCGTGAAAACAGAGTTTGTCTCCATGGTCAGCCACGAACTCCGCACTCCGCTCACAGCCATCAAAGGATTCGTCGACGTTGTCATGACCGAGGAAGCCGGCCCGGTCAACGAACAGCAAAAACGGTTCCTCCGCATCGCGCACAATTCCATTGACCGGCTCGCCATGATCATCTCCGACCTCCTGGACATCTCGCGCATCGAGTCCGGACAGCTCAAACTTGAGTTCACCCGGTCCAGTCTGGAAAAAGTCCTCAAAGACGCCATGGACACATTCCGCACCAGCATTGAAGGCAAACAAATTGCGCTCACACTCGAAATAGAAAAGAAACTCCCCGAAGTTTATTCCGACGAAATGCGCGTGAAACAGGTCGTGGATAACCTCCTGTCCAACGCCATGAAGTTCACCCAGGCAGGCGGTCATATCCGCGTCATCGCCGACGATATGGGCGATTTCCTCCTCGTCAGCATAGCCGACACCGGCATCGGCATCAAAAAGGAAGACCAGGAAAAAATATTCGAGCGGTTCTACCAGGTGGACTCATCGCTCACGCGCCAGGTCGGCGGCACCGGACTCGGTCTCGCCATCTGCAAAACCATCATAGAAAAACACGGCGGCAGAATCTGGGTGGAATCCGAACACGGAAAAGGTTCGACCTTCCGGTTCCTCATCCCCCGCGTGCGCAAATGGGGTACCGAAGAAGAAGCCGCACGCCACAAAGATGAAAAAACGTCTTCACATAAACAAGCCGAAAAGGCGCCTGTAAAAATTGACCCGCACTCCGGACACAAAAAAGACGGAGAAATGAAACACAAGTAAATGCAGGGAAAAACAGTGCTTGTAGTGGACGACGACACATCATCACTCGAACTGATTGACTTTATATTGAAACTGAAACACTACAAAGCCGAACTTTCATCCATACCCGAAGATACCGTCAACACCGCAGTTCGGCTGAAACCCGACCTCATCATCCTCGATCTCCTCATGCCCACTATGAGCGGCATCGAAGTCTGCACAAGACTTAAACAGGATGACAGGACCAGAGACATCCCTGTTCTTTTCATCTCCGCCATGGTATCGGAAAGAGATATGGAAGCCGGCGTCCGCGCAGGAGCCGTCGGATACATCATCAAACCATACGACACCAGCCAGGTGCTGGCCAAGATAGACCAAATCATGTCCAAAATGGAGACACTAAAATGAAACTTGCAGAAAGAATGAACCGACTCGGAACAGAGACCGCCTTCGAAGTGCTTGCCCGCGCCCGCGCCCTTGAAGCCAAAGGCAAAGAAATCATCCACCTTGAAATCGGCGAGCCGGATTTTGACACGCCCAAAAATATCACCGAACGCGCCAAGAAAGCTCTTGACCAGGGATTCACCCACTACGGCCCGTCCGCCGGACTGCCCGAAACCCGCGCCGCCATCGCCGAATACATTTCCCGCACACGCAAAATCACCGTCACTCCCGAAGAAGTCGTTGTCACGCCCGGCGGCAAACCCATCATGTTCTTCGTCATTCTTGCCCTCATCAACGAAGGCGACGAAGTCATCTATCCCAATCCGGGTTTCCCCATCTACGAATCCATGATCAATTTCGTAGGCGGCAAAGCCGTGCCCATCCCCATCCGCGAACAGAATGATTTCGACATAGACCTCGGCGAACTCACCCCCCTGCTCAATTCCAAAACAAAACTCATCATACTCAATTCCCCCGCCAACCCCACCGGCGGCATCCTGTCCAAGTCCACCATCTTACAGTTGGCCCGCATGCTGAAAAAGTATCCG
>CAYHWZ010000269.1:0-3774 GCA_964359975.1 uncultured Elusimicrobia bacterium
CTTTCACTACCGTCAGCGAAAATCTGATGCGGTAAATACCGTTCGCGTCGGAAATACCCGGGTCGAATCCCGGCAGGTCCTTGCCCTTATCCGTGACGCGCACAACGGCTCCCTCGACAGGATTGTCTTCGTAGTCCACCACCACGCCTCTGATGTACCCTTCCAAATAGTACGCGTAGTCGGAAAACACGCCCGCGGACCGTTTGCCTGTCTGTTTCTTGACCATCACCAGGTCCACCAGACGGTCCGCATCCAGATTTTCCTTATAAACTCCGCCGACCCGCGCCTGCGGTTTTGGCAAAAAGGGAATCTGCTGCTGGATCATGGCGCAGCCGGAAATGAGCGTGAACATTCCCAAAAACCAGAATTTTCTCATATTCATTTTATAACAGATAAACCTGCTTCCGTCAACTGACCTGCGAGGGGGAACTCTGTTCCGTTCCGGCCCGGTCTATGTGTTCAGTATTCCCCGGTCTTTAAGTTCCTTTGCGAGACTTTTGTATCCTGTGAAATGAAAAGAGTTGATGCCGAGTTCGCGCGCGGCCCGCACATTTTCCTCAATATCGTCGAGATATAGAGCGTTTTCCGCGTGGATGCCGGTCTTTTCGAGAGCAATCTGAAATATGCGGGGGTCGGGTTTCAGGAGATGCACGTCGCAGGACGCGATGAAGTGATCGAAACTGTTTATCCAGGGGTACGTGCGGCGGATGTATTCCGCGTGCCAAGGATTTGTATTGGAAATAACCGCGGTCTTGCCGCGTTGCCGGAACTGTCCAGCAAGCTCGATCATCTCGCGCTTTTCCGTGAAAATCTCGTTCCAGATGACGCGGAACTCTTCCAGAGTGGTCGTCAGCTTGAGCGCGTGCGAGACCTGCGAGTAGAATTCCTGTTCCGGGACAAGACCCTTGTCCCACCGGCGGGCAAGGGCCGAATTCTGAAAAAGCGATTTTACTTTGAACAGGTCGAGCGGCTGGACCTTGCGGATGCGCTGAATCGCCACGGTGAAGTCAAAGTCAATCAGCACTTTGCCGAGATCGAAGATGGCGAGCTGTATCATGATTCACACAGGATAGCAGTTTTCCCTTTTCAGGGCAACAGAAAAAATCTTTGCGCGGCTATTGACAGGCGCTGCGGTCTGCGGTATAATTGATATTGAGATTCAGTATCAATTAGGAGGCGAAGCTCATCAGATGAAGGTCGACCCGCAGAAAGTGTTCCGGCAGGAGCTGGAAGCAAGAGGGCTCAAGTTCACCCGCCAGCGGCGCGAGATACTTGATTATCTCCTGCGCGCGCGCAAACATATGACGCCGGAGGATATCTACCGCGACCTTTCAAAGCGAGATGCAGGGTTGGGGCGCGCCACGGTGTTCCGCACGCTGCGTGTACTGGAAGAAGCGGGGTTTGCGGACAAAATCCAGTTCGCAGACGGACGTCAGGCGTATGAACACAAGTTTGCCCGTCCGCACCATGACCACATGATCTGCATGCAGTGCAAAGCGGTGATTGAATTCACCAATCCGGTAATTGAGCGGCTACAGGGACAGATTGCGCGCGAATTCCAGTTCACGCCGGTCTGGCACAGGCATGAGATATTCGGCAAGTGCAGGAAATGTTCCAAATGAGACGCAGTATCAATTCTAATCCTGCGGAAAAGCGTTGCGACTGCGGGCAGCTGCTGGCCATGGTGATGGAGGAAGGGTTTGAGATCAAGTGCAGGCGGTGCAAACGGCTGACCAGAATATCGTATGAAAAGATGGCGTCTTTTTTCAGTAAGGACAAAGAACCTCTGAGTTCAGATCCATCCCGGGACCGTGCAGGAGAGTTGGATTTGTGCGGATTCCATATTAAGGAAGGGAACTAAAATGCGGAATGTATGGATCAGTGCGGGACTGCTGTGCGCGTCTCTGATTTGCGCGGGCGGGGCTGCCGCCGGTGAAACTGTGCCGGAGGAGCGTATCGTTGATAAGCGGGGAGATGTCGGCGGACCGGTGGGGCAGGGTCTTTACACCAAACCTGTTTGGCGTAAGATGGGGAAGGGAACGTATCTCGGCGGGTATGCGGATTTTGAGTACCGCAACAAGCAGGACGGGAAACAAAAATTCGAAGTGGTGCGCGTAGTGCCGTTCATTTATGCGGACATTGCGCCGGGAATACGGTTTGCGACGGAAATCGAGTTTGAGCATGGGGGGGCGACCTCTTCGGGCGGGGGCGATGCAAAACTTGAATTTGCCGTGCTGGACTATGAAATTCTGGGCGAAAAGCTCGGGTTCAGAGGCGGACTGATTCTGGTGCCTATGGGCAAGTTCAATCTTATTCATGATTCTCCCGTCAATGATCTGAATGACCGCCCGCAGGTGAGCCGGCTGGTGTTGCCCTCTACTTTTTTTGAACCGGGCGCGGGGTTGTTTGGCACTGCGTATCCGTTCGACCCTTTGAAACTGGATTATCAGTTGTATGCCACGCAAGGATTCAATGGCGGGTTCGACGGACGGAGCAGGATCACCAGTTCAAGCGGCCTGCGCAATGCGCGGAGCAATGTGAATGGAAACGGTGACAATAATGAGAATATTGCATTGACCGGACGGCTGGCGGTTTCGCCGTTCCTGGGTTCGGAACTGGGCGCTTCGTTTCATACCGGTACGTGGGACAACGCGGGGCAGAATGCGCTCACGCTGCTGGCTTTGGATTGGGGTTTTCAGTGGAAAGCTTTGGAATTTATGGGCGAGTACGGCAACGCGCAAATCGAGCGGAGCAGTCCGACTCATGCATCCGTGCCGGGCAGGATGGACGGCTACTATCTGCAGCTCAACTATCATTTTCTCGATGATTTTGTGAGAAAGGGGTCCGTGTTTACAGGTGTAGTGCGGTGGGACCATACGGACCTGGACCTTCTGGACCAGACGTCATTGCAGACTGCCAACAGCAATCAGCGGATTACTTTCGGCGTCAATTTCCGGCCGCTGGAACAGACGGTGTTCAAGATTGATTATCAGATTAACTATGAGCATTTTAAGCCGGACCGGACGGACAACAACGCATGGGTGCTTGGTTTCGCCACATACTTCTAAGCGCGGTTGCTGCGGCGCTGTGCTGGCCTGCATCAGCGCTGTGCGATGAAAAGTATCCGGAATTCGTCGAGCAGGTCTTTCTGGCGGAGGATGCGGCGCTCAAGGCGGTATTTGCGGAAAATGAGTCTGTGACGCGTAAAGTGCATGCGTTCACGCGCGAACAAAAGAGCAGGATTGAATCGCAGACCGGATGGACTCTGGCGGAATCGAGCGTAACGGTGTTTGAAGGACGCATCGGTGTCCGTCCATCGGGCTGGGCCATGGTGTGCGAGGAAATCGGCAAGTTTAAGCCCATGACTTTTATGGTCAGGGTTTCGGCGGACGGAAAAGTCGAGCGCGTGGAAGTGATGGTGTACCGCGAACCTGTGGGCGCGGAAGTGCGGCGTAAAAGGTTCTGGGGACAGTTCCGCGGCAAGACTGTGCACGACCGTCTGCGTCTGAACCGCGATATTCTGAACATCACCGGAGCCACCATGTCCGTGCAGGCCATGACCGCGGGTGTGCGCAAATCGCTTGTCATCATCAGCGAACTGTATGGGTTAAAATGAATAAGGTTGTCTGGAAAAAAATTCACAACATTCTGGGACTGGTCAGCGCGGTTTTTCTGGTGATGCTGCTGGTCACGGGCGTGCTGCTGAATCATCCGAAAACGCTCCGCAGCCGGGACGCGGGAAAATTTGACGCGGTTGCGCTCGACCCGTCGGAC
>CAYHWZ010000270.1:0-3766 GCA_964359975.1 uncultured Elusimicrobia bacterium
GTCGCGATTGCTCTTGTGGTAGTTACAGTGCCTGTTTACTTTCAGATAGGCCGTGAATTCATGCCGAGCTTGGAGGAAGGTTCCATACTCTATATGCCCACCACTTTGCCCGGACTCTCAGTGACTGAAGCGCAAAAGCTCCTGCAGACTCAGGATGGCATCCTCAAAAGTTTCCCGGAAGTGGAGCGCGTGTTCGGTAAAGCAGGCCGCGCGGAAACTTCCACCGACCCTGCACCTTTTTCCATGATGGAAACTACCGTTATCTTGAAACCGAAATCCGAGTGGAGATTCAGGGAACGTTGGTATTCATGGATGCCGGATTTTCTGGAAACTCCGTTCCGCTTGCTGTGGCCGGACCGCATAAAATTTGACGAGTTGGTGGATGAAATGAACGGTAAGATGCAGTTCCCCGGTGTGACCAATGCCTGGACCATGCCGATAAAGGCGCGGATTGACATGCTGACCACCGGCGTACGCACACCTATAGGCATCAAAGTTTTTGGAGCGGACTTGAATGAGATTGAAAAGATCGGGACACATCTTGAAATGATCTTGAAGGATGTGCCGGGCACGCGCAGTATTTATGCGGAACGAACCGCTGGCGGCTATTTTGTGGATTTTGAGTTGAAGAGAGAGCAGCTGGCCCGGTACGGATTGACGGTGGATGAGGCGAATATGGTCATCATGTCCGCAATCGGCGGCGAACCTGTGACCACCACCATCGAAGGGCGCGAACGGTACACGGTCAATGTCCGATACGCGCGCGAATTCCGCGACGATATCTCCAAACTTCAGCGCGTGCTTGTGCCCACTATGTCGGGCGCGCACATACCCATCACCCAGATTGCGGATATCCGTCTGGTGCAGGGGCCGGCCATGATACGCGACGAGAATGCAATGCTGGCTGGTTATGTCTATGTGGATGTTGCGGGCCGCGATGTGGGCACCTATGTGACCGAAGCCAAACGGGTGGTCCGCGAAAAGCTGAATCTGAAACCCGGTTACTCTCTGGTCTGGAGCGGTCAGTACGAAAGCATGATGGAGGTCAGGAGCCGTCTGATGGTGGTCGTTCCGCTCACTTTGTTCATCATCATTGTCCTGCTTTATCTGAGCACCAGGTCCATTGTGAAAACAGGCATTGTCCTGATGGCAGTGCCGTTCAGCGCTATCGGCGCTATCTGGCTGCTCTGGGCGCTGGACTATAACATGAGCACTGCGGTCTGGGCGGGCATCATAGCTCTGCTGGGTCTGGATGCTGAGACAGGAGTATTCATGCTGCTTTATCTCGACCTTGCGTATCACGATCGCGTGCGTCAGGATAAGATGAAGACTTTCGATGATTTGAAAGAAGCCGTCATTCATGGTTCAGTCCGCCGCATCCGTCCCAAGGTAATGACCGTAATGACGAACTTTCTCGGGTTTATTCCCATCCTGTGGGCGACCGGCACCGGTTCCGATGTCATGAAACGTATTGCCGCTCCGATGGTGGGCGGTCTGTTCACTTCGTTCGTGTTGGAACTGCTGGTCTATCCGGCCATATATTTTATCTGGAAGTGGCGGTACGAAATGCGGCACGGAACCGTGGATGTTTCCAAGCTGGATATCCGCGCCATGGAGGATTGAGGCGGCAAATTTCTAAAAATGTCTGTGCAATAAACTAAATAAGGAGGAGTACATAATGAAAATGACAGTGCTGATGATATCAGCGGTGGTGTTGGGTCTGGCAGGATGCAGCAAGAAAAGTGAAGAGCCGACAGTGAGCAGCAGCGTGAGCGCCAATGTGTTGAGCGAGGGAAACTACAGCGCCGGCATAAAACCGTTTGTCTGCAGCGGGTGCGGCTCGTTCATGGGAAAAGCCATGCGCAGTGTTTTTGGAGTGGAAAAGGCAGCAGCGGACGACAAGTCTCACACGCTGAAATTCACTGTGGCTAAAGGCGCAAGCGTTTCCGAAAAGGACGTGCAGGATGCGCTTAAAGCAGCGGCAGATAAAATGGGTATGGGCGCGGATTATACCCTCAGCAACATCGCCAAGAGCAACTGAACAATAATCCTGGACGTGTTTGCCTGATTTACCGGGCAACTACAGTCCGGGAGAATCAGTTCTCCTCCGCTTTGATGACCATTTTTTTCGCGCGGTCGGAGAGTGTTGTCCAGGCGGGCATTCCATAGATATCAATATACTTCACACCCAGTTCCTTGAAAAGCTGTTCCTCGATTTGAAAATCTTTTTGAGCTTCGATGTATGCGAGCCAGTCAGGATCGCGCGCGCTGACGCCCTTGTCTTCATAGGATTTCACTTTGCGTTCTGCCAGCACGCGCCTTTTGTGCTGGACAAGAATACTCTTTTCCAGTTCGTCCCTTCCTGCTGATTTGGGGGACGCTGGTTTTTCAGCGGGTACGCCCGGCAGAGCAGGTGTTTTCGGCGTCTCCGGTTTTGTCGCAGCAGGTTTTGATTTTTCGGGAACAGGGATTGTTACTGTTTGCGCGGCCGCAGGAACTTCAGAGACGGATTCAGTTTTTGACGTCTGTGCAGGTTCGCGGTAAACTATTTTAGTGACCAAGTACCGGGCACGCGAGCCCGGCACCATCAACCAAATACCGCCCGCAACAATCAGCGCTCCTGCCAGGTAAATCAGAATCTTTGTGACAGGTATGTCAATCTGCGTATAAATATTCTCCATCGGTGCCGGAACGCTCTGCGCCGGCGCGGCTGACACAGTCTGCGTCTCCGGAACCGGGAGATTCTTGTACCTTTTCAACTCCGTGGTCAGTTCCCAGATTTGCTGGTCCCTTTCCTTTAGCTGGATTTTCAAATTGTCCACTTCCATGTTTTGTCCCTTTATTTTCTGGAGCTGGTCTTCAAGAGAACGGATATGGTCCATGAGCTTTATTTTCTCAACATCTGATTCAGAGGAACGGGCCGGGGCTGTGGCAGTCCCCGTGACCGCGCTGATTTTTGTGACAGTGGTACTTTGCTGAGCTCTGGCCGGAGTCGGCTTGAAATTGGGCGCCTCCAGCGGCGTAAAAGGCACGCCCGAAAAGTCCTGCAGCTGAAAACACGGTTTCCAGTCCGCCGACGTGCCGTCCACCAGGTCTTCGGGATAGACCATGGTCCCGCGGCTGAATCCCGGCAGGTTCTTCAATTCGTTCGCTGGCATCGGCCCGAAAACTTGTCCGGAAATAAATGCGTAATAGGTTTTCACTGAATCTATTTTACCTCTTTTCCAAAGAAAAATATCAGCGGCTTGCTCACGCGTTTAGCCCAGAAAGCTTCGTTATGCAAAGCGCCTTCGTCTTCAAAATATTCCAGGTCTTTGCCCAAAACAAATGACTTTTTCAGCAATATGTCGCGGAACTTGCGTGCATCGTCGAGTGCGGTGTTGAAATGTTTTAGCGGGCCGGAAGTTGTGCCTTCCTGTGTGCCCATGTCTAGATAAACTTTCATCGCCGGTTTTTCCGCAGCCGAAACTTCCCCGAAAACTTTGTATCCGTCCCAGTAGAGCGCGGGGGAAACAATCCCTGTCATGGAAAAGACCTGCGGATATTTCCACGCGGCATAAATTGAAATGAGACCGCCGAGCGACGAACCCATCACGGCTGTGTTCTCGCGGCCGGACAGTGTGCGGTAATTTTTGTCAATGAATGGTTTGACTTCATTCACCAGGAAATCAAGGTATTTGGCCCCGTTCCCGCCGCCGCGTTCCGCATCTTTGTGCACGGTGTACTCGTCCACGCGCTGGTCGTTGTTGTAAATGCCGACTGCGAT
>CAYHWZ010000271.1:0-3764 GCA_964359975.1 uncultured Elusimicrobia bacterium
AATTTCCGGGTTGCCGGATTCCACACCGATGACCAGCCCCACGCATCCGCTCTCGGCCGCGGCCGCAATCACTTCGTCCGTGCACGAGTAGCCGATAACACCGTTGGTGCAGTCCCAGGTGATGCCTATCTTGCGTTGGATCATTTCATTGAACAGTTTCATCGCTTCGTCGGTATCGAACAGAAAATCATCGTCGAGCCACATGATGTGGTCTATGCCGTAGTCGTTCTTCAGCATAAGCAGCTCGTCCACCACAGACTGCACCGTGCGCCGGCGTACGCCCATACCGTTAAAATTCCGCACACTGCAGAAAGTGCACTGCGCGCGGCATCCGCGGTTGGACAGCACCGTCGCAAACCGGGTGTCCGGGTCCTTGAGCGAGTAAAACGCGCCGATCTTGCCGTAAGTGCCGAGATCGCGCGGCGTGATGAGGTCGTGCGCCGGGATGATGCTCAAATCCTCAATAGTAGGTGTGATTTTCTCCGCAAAATAAATCTTGTCCGGACTGGAATTGAAGAACACCTGATAGAGTGTTTCCGGCGTAATTTCGCGGTTCACCGCGCGCACAAAAGTGCGGAACGCGCACTCGGCTTCGTAAAAAAAGAACAGGTCAACCTTGCTGAAATCCTCGAGCAGGATAGGAACGGTATTTTTGTTGATGAAACAGTTGGTGACGTGCACACCGCCGATAGTGAGCGGAGTGGCCGGCACGAGACGCTTGATTTCAGCGCAGACTTCGCGGGCAGAATTGTTCGCCTGCGAAAACATGCACGTAAGCCCGATAAAATCCGGCTTGAAGTTGCTGATCTTTTCGCTCAGTTTGGTCTTCCACACCTTCTCATGATCGAACTTATCCTCGGACTCTGACTCAAAACATGCCTTCAGCACTTCGTAATTCAAGTTCAGCACATCCACTTCCACGCCGAGCTTGCGCAAATGAGTGGCGATCATGCCCACACCGTAGGGCGAGTAGTTGCTGTACCTCGCGCGTTTTCCGGTCGCGTAGGTGAACATGGACTTGTCCGCGTCGGGCGGCGCGATGAACAGCACTTTCCCGATCTGACGGTTCGGGAACAGACGATCCAGTTCAAGCTGGATTTTGTCTTTCATCCCGATGTCGGTCGGCAGTATTTCTCTGATTTCTATTGTTTCTAACATGTTATTGCACCCTCACACTTACGCGTTTAAATACGACTTACCTTCACCGGCGTCAATGGGCACCAGACAGCCGCCCATCATACTGGCCGCATCCGAACAGAGAAACAACACCAGCGGAACGATTTCCTCTGCGCGGCCCAAAAATTTTCTCGGCAGACGGTCGGAAACAAACTTGGCCACAGCATCCGGATTCTTGGATTCCAGACGGCGCCACGAATTTTCCGGCGCATAAAAACCGCCGGGCAAAATACCTGTCACCACCACGCCCTGTTCCGCCATTTCCCGTCCCAAAGAACGAACATACGCAGCCAGCGATGCTTTCACCGTATTGTACCCGACGGAACCCGTTGCTTCGCTCGATGCGATGGAACAGATATGCACCAGGTTACCCTTCTTGTTCTTCGCCATTTCCGGACATACCAAGCGGTTGATTTCCGCCGCAGCCCCGATATTCAATGCGAACAATTTGTACAAATCCCCAGACGAAAGCAACGGGTCGCGCAATCCCAGCCCGCCGCCTGCGGCGTGAACCACCACGTCAATACCTTTCAAAAATTCGCGCGCCTTCTGCACGGTTTTGGCTGTTTGCAGAGGGTCCGTAAGGTCGGCTTCCAGACAGATGTGCTGGTCCGGATTGTCGCACCCGCTGCGCACCTGTTCCAGCTTGTCCGACGACCGTGCAGTCAAAGCCAGACGGCAACCGCACTGGGACAAAGCCTGCGCACAAACAGACCCCAGACCGCGGGACGCACCCGTGACCAGTATCCTTTTGCCTTTAAGCTGTCCTGCAAAATCTCTGTCGATGATATTCCTGGCGGAAATTTTCTCTACTGACGGAATTTTGGTCCGGGGCATCAGGCCTTGGCGCCGACCGGCTGCCTCGCGTCCTTTTTCTCCAGCAAATGTTTGATAGTCATTTTCATAAAATCGCCGTTGTTGCGGTAATGCGGCGATGTGATGAGATTGCCGTCCACAACTACGTCCTGTTCGAGATAGGTGGCTCCCGCGTTGCGGATATCGTCTGCAATGGACATGAATCCTGTCGCTTTCCTGCCGCGCATGATACCGGCGGACACGCATATCCACGGGCCATGACAGATGGCGGCCACGAGTTTGCCGGTTTCGTACATTTCCTTCACAAAAGCCAGCACTTCTTTGCGGATTCTGAGACTGTCCGGCGCTTCAAATCCGCCGGGGAGAACCACGAGGTCATAGTCGGACGCTTTCAAATCTTTGGTGTCTATAGTCGGGCGGGCAGGCACTCCGTACTTGCCAAAAACAGGGGCTTTGTCCGGGGTGGCCACGTCCACTGTTACCCCCTCTTCCAGCAGTCTATAATAAGGGTAAGTGAACTCCTCATCCTGAAAGTTCTGTGCAGTGATTATAACGGCTTTTTTCATAAAATCTCCTTCTAAATTGGTTAAACGAAATTATACCATGTAAAGGCGACATTTTCAAGTATTTGACCGCTATTGAACCTGCACCGCAAATTACATAGAATAGGTGAAACATGAACAAAAAATGGATGTTTTTAGTCCCTTTTGCTATTTACGCAGGGATTCATTTTTTTTATCTGGACAAGTATCCCACGCCCTGGTGGGACGAATTTTTCTATACCGAGCCTTCCTGGCAATTGCCCGTTAAAAAGGCGTTCATCGCCACGATTCACCCGGATATCGGGCACATGGGTGTGACAAGCGTGCTGCACGGGCGCTTTTTTCTTTGGATAAATGTGGTGATTTTCAAAATTTTGGGGTACACATTGTTCACGCTTCGTCTGCAGAGTCTGTTGGCCGGGCTGGCGGCAATAGGGCTGACGTATCTCATTGGTAAGGAGCTTTTTTCGTCGAAGATGGTGGGGTGGGTTGCGGCTGTACTGCTGGCGCTATCCACTTTGTTTGTAGGCGGGATGCATACGGGCAGACCGGAAGCGACTATTGCGTTTCTGACTGTACTGAGTTTGTATCTTCTCGGACGTGCGCGTAACGGGAACTTGTGGCTGTACTTTGGCGCGGGTCTGTCTGCTACGCTGGCGTCCGACTGTCATCCCCCGAGCGGCGTGGTGGCCCTGGGCGGTTTTGCGGGAGTGTGCGGGTACCATTTTTTTGCGCGGCAGGCGGCGAGACTCTCAGGCGGTGGAAAGTAGCTTTATACGCTTCGCTCGGCGTGGCTGTGGGTATGGCCTGGTGGGTCGGCGTGCACATTCTCCCCCACCCGACGATTTTCTTTGAACAGGTCCGGTCGCGTTCGCACGAGCAGACTCCTGTCTGGAAAAAACCCCAACAGATCATTCAAAAAGAGTTTGTGCGGTACCGGGGATATTTCTGGAACAGCCGTTACCACCGCAACATGGTCATACTAATTTTCCTGTTATCGGGCACGGCTGTACTCATCCGGAATTTTCGCCGGAAAGAGCATGCGGAACTGCTCCTGTTTTTCCTTGGCACCACGGTTGCGCTGGCTTTAATTGCAGTCAACACTCCGGCGTATTATTTAATCGGCAATTATCCGGTTTTGTGTCTGGTGATGGCAGTTTTATTTTACGGGCTTTCCGTCTCGCAAAAGGCGTTTTGGAAACTGTGCGGCATTGCCGGATGCTCGGGGTT
>CAYHWZ010000272.1:0-3708 GCA_964359975.1 uncultured Elusimicrobia bacterium
TATCCTTTTGATGTGATGAAGGAAGCGGTGTGGTGCGGACGGCTGGCGATGAAATTTGCCGACGAGAAGGTGCGTCTGGCGTTCAAGAGGCGGGCGGAGATGGTGGCTTTGTTTGACAAGTCGGCTACTTATTATATGCTGATGCCGGAAGATGCGCACAAGCGGGTGGCTGGGCTGGCGGGGGAAGTAAAAGTAGCGCCGGAAGTTTTGCTGAATAATTCGTACGCTTTTTTGACGCGGGAAAATGTGGGGCTTGTGGCGCAATGGGTGCCGGAAAAATTTCAGCACAGGTGGGATCTGGTTTTGCGGCATTTCCAGATTATCATGAATCAGGGTGTGTTGGAGCGGGCGGGGATGTCCGGTCGGTCTTAACGGGAATTTAACAATTTCTTAACGGGAAATTAACACTTTGATGCTATATATAAAAGATACAGGTTGTATGCGTTTCTTAAGACCCAATGAGGTGTCTCTGGGAGCGGTTTTTTTTATTCTAATGACAATGATGTCATATCATGCTTTCTAAAAGTCGCCTGCAGGGCGGGGCAGTTTCCGGTAGAATTGTCTGCCGGATTTTGTCGTTTGTTCCGTGGGCTGTTCTTTCGCTTTTAACTTTCCACTTTCCTCTTTCCACAAACGTCCACGCAGGCGGGTCTCTGCACTACACCAATCACTGGCACGACCATCAGCCGATTTATTGGCCGAACAAAACGCGCGCGAGTTCCGCGGAACGGTGGGAGCTGGCGCCGGAATCTATTGACTACAAGAATACGAATCCGTGGGCGGGTCACACGCAGAATGATCTGGTCGGGATATTCGGGATTGATGACCGTGTGTCTGCGTATCAGGGGCGGTGCCGCGACGCGCTTTCGACGATTTCCGGGTATCCGGAAGCAGGGTTCACTATTTCGTATACGGGCGCGTTGGCGTTCAATGTGCGGGCGCTGGGTGATTCGTTCCGGTTGGGGTATTCGCCGGGTTGGAACAATGGTTGGAAAGAAGCGCGCGGGTGGAAAACTACGGGCGGGAAAACGCGTATGGATATTTTGCTTACGGGTTTTGCGCATTCGCCGATTTTTCCGCTGGCTCCGTATGCGGCGCTGACTACTGACCCGAACGCTTCTGTGGGTAACCGCGGAAATATTCTGGCCAAACGTCACATCCAGCTTTACAAGCAGGCGTATCCGGAACTGTGGGGCACGCATGAACCGATGTCCACGGGGTTCTGGCCGCTGGAAATTTCTTTTTCGGAAAGGATGATTCCGTACTTGCTCGACGAAGGTGTGACGTGGACTTATTTTGCGAACACGCATTTGGCGCGCGCCATGACGAATTATCCCGGCACTCCGGGCAACGGGATGAACACGGAACCGCCGAACAAGGCGGACCAGTACAATCCTGCGGGAGGCGTGCATGGCTGGCGGAACGCTTCCATTGACGGGCGTCCGACGGTGAACGACTTGCGCGAGTCGTATCGTCCGCACATGCTGGAATATATTGACCCGGAAAACGGCGCGAGTAAAAAGCTTATCGGTGTGCCGGCTGCGGACTACGAAGGGTATGTGGACGGGTACGGGACTTTTGACTGCGGATTGTTCGACGGTGTGGCAGGGGCGCAGGATTCGGCAAGGCCGGCGATGGTGGTGCTGGCTCACGATGGTGACAATGCGTGGGGCGGCGGGTTCGATTCTTATATGACGAACACGCCGGGCAAGGCAGGGTGCGCGGCGGGCAAGGGGTATGCGCCGTCCAATATCAACCAATATCTTTCGGACCATCCGGTGCCGGCGAATGATGTGTGGCATGTGGAAGACGGTCCGTGGGTGAACGCGGACTCGGACTTTGGGTCGCCCACTTTTGCAAACTGGAACTGGCCGTGGAAAAAAGATAATCTGCCGAACCGTCCATACTTTGACCCGACGGTGTGGGACGACAATTCGCAGTTCTGGGGAATCGCCACGATGGTGTCCAACCGTGTGCTGACTGCGGAATCGTGGCTGGGCACGCCGAACCTGGCGAATATGCTGCATCCGGAAAATGGCCAGGCGAACGCGGTGGAAAAGGCGTGGCACTTTTTGCTGAGTTACATGGATTCGGGTCATATCTATTACGGGACTGCGTCGGACTTTTCGTTCATTCCGCTGGTGAACGGGAATCTGGCTGCGGATTATGCGGACTCTGTGATCGGGACCGGCGAGCTGGGCGCGGGCGTGGCGGAGACTGTGCCTCCGACGATATGGGTGCCGCAGAGGTTCCCGTACAATCCGGGTTCGAACAATTTTGGCGTGGCGTACAACTGGCGGAGTTTTTCTTTTCCGACTGACTTTGATATTTACACGATGGTGTATGACGCGTCTGGTCTGCAGTCGGTGAAACTGAAATGGCGCACTGCGACTGGCGCGAACACGGCTCCTGTGAAACCGGACAATTTCACTTTCACAGGCGGTCCTGCGGTGAGCGCGTGGAACGAAATCAACATGACGACGAGCGCGTGGGCCACCAAGGTTTTCCTGAACAATACGGAGCAGGTGCCAGCTCCCATCACTGCAAAGTATGCGCCTATCCGCGCGTGGGTGCATCTGGATCCGGGGCAGAACAAATTGGTGGACTACTATGTAGAAGCTACGGACAAGAAGGGCAATGTGATGAAGACGGACATTCTGCATGTGTGGGTGGGTGACGGCGCGGGCGGAGGGGGCGGCGGCGGTGGAGGAGGGAGCGGGAGTCTGTGGACTCCGTCTAGTCCGACGGCGGACCAGCAGGTGAAAGTGACTCTTTCGACGAGGAATGTGGCCGGGACTACGGCCGGTTTCCTGCACTGGGGTGTGAACAATGGTGTGGCGCCGGGCGGATGGAAACTGGCTTCGTCTCAATACTGGCCGGCGGGAACTGTGCAGTGCGACGCTGTGTCGGTGGAAACGCCGCTGACTACGGAGTTTCAATCTGCAATCGGGATTTCATCTTATGTGGTGACGCTGGGCGCGTTTACGGGTGCGCAGAGTGTGACTGAGGTCAACTTTGTTTTGCATTGGGGCAACACGGCTTGCACGGGCGGCACGTGGAATAATAATGGGGGTGCGAACTGGAGTATTCCGGTGGCTGCGGTCAACAATGTGCCGCCGGCTCCGCCTACGCAGATAACGGCTGTATCGAGAAATCAGGCGGTGGATCTGTCCTGGACTGCGTCCACGTCATCGGTGAACGGGTACAATGTGTATCAGTGGGATAATGCGGGCTCGACTTACACTAAAAATAATACGGGCGGGCTGATTTCAGGAACTACTTATGCGGTGACTGTGTCCACGCCGGGCGGCGGGGCGCTGGCGAACGGGACAACTTACACTTTTGTAGTGACTGCGGTGAACTCGAGTCTGAATCCGCAGAGCGCTTATTCTGTTTCCGCGACTACGGCTCCGTCGGCAACGGACACTTCGGCTCCGGCGGTACCGCAGAATCCGTCCGCGTCGGGCGGGGTGACGCAGGCCGCGGTGAGCTGGTCGAAAAATATTGAGACGGATATTTCGGATTACAGAGTTTATGTGGCGACATTTTCCGGGGCGTTCATAACCAAGTCGGCGACAAAGACGGTTTATGACCCGGCGGTTTCTACGACAATGGCAACGCTGACTGCGGGTGTGACTTACTTTTTCCAGGTGACGGCGCGGGATTTGACGGGCAACGAGAGCGCTCCCTCTTTTGAAGTGTCGGCCA
>CAYHWZ010000273.1:0-3699 GCA_964359975.1 uncultured Elusimicrobia bacterium
CGAGCATTTCGCCCATCTGGCCTTTCTGTTTGAAAATCAAAGCGCCGACATAGAGACGCAGACGCCAGTAAGTCGGATTATAATGTATCCCTTCAACGAGGATTTCAATCGCTTCATCCGGACGGTTCAGCCCCCAACCCAATGCGCTCGAACCGTACAGATATGCGTAGTGGAAAGTAGGGTCCAGCCGCGTCACTCGCAGCACCATTTTCTTCAATGCCGGGTACCCGCCTTCGTGTTCAGACTCAGTTTGTTTATCTTCGACGGAATGTTCGCCGCGTTCATGCGACCCGAAATATTGGAGCACACTTATCCAGGCCACATCCGCTGTCAGACGCCGCGCTCCGGCCAGCAATCCTGCAAAATCGCGGAACCCTCCTTCAGAACCAAGCGGACGGTCCAGCGCTATCTGCTGTTCAAAATCTCTGGATGTGTCAAACACCAACTGGTCAAAAGGCGCAAAGGGAAACTTGAACCGTGCATCCATCCATCTCCCGCTGATTCCGATTACAGCACAACATACCGATCCAGTCAATATCAGCAGCACGCGCGACGGTGAACTCTGCAAATTCATCAAAACTCTTTCCGCCGGAAAAGCAGGATTGACCCCGCAAACACAATCGCACTGTAAAGCAGAGCATATCCCGTCCCCTCCAACACAAACGAAAGCCATTTTCCCGAGACCAACGACCACAGGTCCCGGGCATTCAAAAACTGGAAATGCGGTATCATATAGTACACTGCTTTGAACACCCACCGAGTTGCCGTATCATCAATCCGCGAAATCAAAAACCGCATTTCCATCACAAAATGTCCCGTAATCCAGATAAAGAAGGTGAACACCATTGCCGTCACTCCGGACGAAGCGAACAGCGACAGAAAAAGTGAAATGGATGAGATGAGTATGATTTTCTCAAACGAAAGTATCAGCGAGATGAGATACAGATTACCATCGGGACTGAACCGCCACCCTTTGGCCAGCAACACCGCCAGGTGCACAATGCTCATCGAAATATAACAGAGCGCGACGGAACTCAGAGCGCCGATGAATTTTCCCGCAAGATATTCGTGCCGGCTGATGGCGCGCGTGAGCACAAGATAAATGGATTTGGATTCCACTTCCTCCAAAATCAGATTGACCATCAGAAATACCGCGGCCAAAAATGAGAGGAATTCTATGCTCGCCAAACCCAGGTCCATCAGCATGCGCTGTTCCTGTTCCTGTCCCAGCATACCAAACAGCACAGACGAACCCAGTATCATCACGCCAAAGAGCACCAATATCCAGAAAATCCTGTTCCTGAAATTGCTTATCAGCGTGAACCTGGCAACGGACATCACTTTTCGTATCATCCGAGCAGATTGCCTCCGGTCTCAATCACCGTTTGAACAAAGACTTTTTCCAGTTCACCGGGCTTGTCTTTCCACTTATCCGCGCTCATCACCCGCACCAGTTTACCATTCACTAAAATGCCCGCACGGTGCGCCACTTTTTCCACCTCTGCAATCATGTGCGACGAAAAAAGAATGGTCTTGCCCTCGGCGTTAAGTTTCAATATAAGTTCCCGCATTTCCGTCAGACCCAGCGGGTCAAGACCTGTAATGGGCTCGTCGAGAATCAGCATTTCCGGGTCATGTATCAGCACCTGCGCCAGCGAAACTCTCTGCAGCATGCCTTTGGAACATTCGCGGATTTTTTTGTCCTTGTTCTGAGTCATCTTGACAGTTTCCAATACCTTCGCAATTCGGTCATCCAGTTCATGCGGCGGAATAGACGAAAGCGTACCGTAAAAGCGCAGAATCTCGCTGACGCTCAACGTGCGGGGGAAATAGGGAATTTCCGGAAGGTACCCGGTCTTGCGGATGGCGTCCTGCTCAGGCATTTTGCAACCGTCGAATGTAATCTCACCGCGTGTTGCTTTCAGCAGGCCGAGAATAAGTTTGATGGTCGTAGTTTTGCCCGCGCCGTTCAGACCGAGCAAAGCAAAAATCTCGCCTCGCGCAATTTCCAGCGAGACATCTTCAGTTCCGACGGTAAGTTGAGTCCTGCCCAGGTGCGAGCGGCGGTATATTTTGGTCAGTCCGGAAAGTTTGAGAAGGGTCTGCGCGTTCTCAACCATCTTGCGGCAGCTATTTCAAGTCAACAACAAAAACTTTCGTAATACCGGGAAAATCCTTTATCTTTGAGATAACGGATTCCGGCACAGGCGAATCCACGTTCAAGATGGAAACCGCTTCGCCGCCGACATTCCTGCGCCCCACCTGAAATTCCGCAATGTTGATCTGGTTCTCGCCCAGAATAGTTCCGACAAAACCCACCACGCCAGGCCTGTCAATATTAGTGAACACAATCAAGTGACCGGCAGGTATAATATCCACCGAAAGATCGTCGATCCGCACAAAACGCGGGTTCTGCCGCGAAAGAATCGTCCCTGAAACCGACCGCGTTTCCTTGTCCGTACGAATCCGCACCGTGACCAAAGAAGTATAATCCTCCACCTGCGACAATGCCGCTTCTTCGATAGTAATCCCGCGTTCGCGCGCAATCGGCAGCGCATTGACCCAATTGATCTCCGATTCGCCCATAGCAGTCGCAAGCAGACCCTTGACAGCGGAAATAGTGAGATAACTTCTCATCGTTGAAGAAAACTCTCCGGCAAACTCCACCTTCACTTCGCGGATACCGCCCTGCGTCACACGCGAAACAAATTTACCCATTTTTTCAGCCAGTTCCACATACGGGGTAATACGTTCCAATGTTTCCAGATCAACAGAAGGCAGGTTCACCGCATTCCGAATCAGCCCTTTTTCAAAAAAATCTTTCAGCGCGCTGGCCAGTTCCACCGCCACTTTTATCTGCGCTTCCTCCGTGGACGCACCGAGGTGCGGAGTGAGGATGACATTATCCAGGGCAAAAAGTTCCGGATTGGCAGGCGGCTCTTTTGTGTACACGTCGAGCGCAGCACCTTTGATTTGTTTGGCTTTGAGCGCTGCCGCGAGAGCAGGTTCGTCCACCAGTTCGCCACGCGCGCAGTTGATAAGCCGGCAATCCGGTTTCATTTTGGAAAGAGTGTCCGCGTTGATGATTTTCCTTGTCTGGTCATTCAAAGGCAGATGCAGGGAAATGTAGTCGGAATTTTTAAGAATATCGTCAATGCTCGCGCACTGAATCCCGAAAGATTTCATGTGCGATTCGGATACGAACGGGTCATAGGCCGAAACTTTCATACCGAAGGCCAGCGCGCGCTTGCCGACTTCCTTGCCGATACGCCCGAACCCAAGCAATCCCAACGATTTACCGAGCAGTTCAGACCCGACAAATTTTTCCCGTTTCCATTCGCCGGCCCGCACGGAAACATCCGACCGAGGAATATTCCGCGCCAGCGCCAGAAGCAGAGCCAAACTGTGTTCCGCTGCAGAAATCGTGTTCCCGCCCGGCACATTGGCCACCACTATTCCCTTTTTCGATGCGGCCCCGACGTCAATATTGTCAACGCCCACACCTGCCCGGCCCACAAATTTCAGCCGCGGACCTTTTTCAAGCAAAGCCGTGTTGACCTTTGTCTTGGACCTAACCAAAAGCGCATCTGCAGAAGGCAATTCTTTCTCAAGCTGGGCACTGTCTTTGACAAACGCCAGCTCAAACCCGCCGTTACCGGCAAGAGAATCCAGACTTTCCTGGTCAATACCGTCCGCTAC
>CAYHWZ010000274.1:0-3659 GCA_964359975.1 uncultured Elusimicrobia bacterium
TCTTGCATTTGCCACGGACTGCCATGAGTCCGTAGTTTCCCAACTCAAGAGACTCAGTGCGGAGGTCCACCACCTTCCTCGCTTTGAATCCCATGCAACACAGGTCATAGAGTTCGTTCTGGAGTGATGAGCTGGATGGGCAACTTGCGTTGGTGAGGATGAATGGCGGAGTGGCGGGGATGAAACGGAAGTTGGCCAGTCCCTTTCGCCGCCTAAGTTCCTTTTGCTTTTGGGTGAGAGTGTAGCGTTTTGCAAGAAATTCGCTTTGGGTTTTCGATACCCAAGTCAAAGGGATAGCATAGTAGTAACGAGTTGATGACTGAATCAGCCGTTGACAATCTCCTAGTGCCCGAAGCGTGTTGCTTATCCTAATCCGCATAGCACGCCCTTAACTGGAATAGGGAATCCCAAACAGCAGAGTTCTGGAAAACTGACCAAAAACTGACCATAGCCCGGTCAAAACCTGTCAAATCCAGTCATGACGGGTTAAATGACTCTTCTAGATTTTCCGACGGTACAGGTAGTTTTTCCTCGGTGGGTGGATCTGGCGGGTTAGGTTTTGCAGACCTCTCCCTTACCACTTGGGTACCGCGCCAAGATTTCAGCTATTTTATGAACTTTTCAGGGAAGATGCAAATTTTGCCGGCTTGAACCCGGGACACGCGGCAACGGGTTGGCGCGGGTACTTGGAATACGCATCGTCCTGGTCGGATAATTTGCAGAAAATGAATGTGCTGCCTTTGCCGGTTTCAATTTTGCGCAGGTGAATGCAGTCAGCGCAGAGTGTGGGCCCCTCCGGTTTCGGCAGGAAACGCGCGCTATGGTTGATCATGGACCAGCTTGCCATTAAGAATGGCAGTGCCGAATTTCTTGGAAAGTTTGTTTTGCAGCGCAAGAATTGATATGCCTTCAGGTTCGTCGTCCACAATCCGGGGTTGACCTTCGAGACTGATGGCAACTGGCACAGCAGTGACACTGAATGTACCGTCCGGGCAAAAATGGAATTTGGGGAGGATGGTCTGACGCGTTTCGGGACGTTTGGTCGGAAAAGCAAAATTGCCGAGTGAATAGAAGACCGGACTGCCCTTGTAAAACGCGATACCCTGCATAAAGTGCGGATGCATGCCGACTATTGCCGAAGCTCCGGCATCAATGATTCTTCGGGAGAGCATTGTTTGACGGGCGGTCACGGTGGACGATGCGTGCTCACCCCAATGCATCATTACGACGGTGAAGTCAGATTGTCTGCTTGCGGATTTAATGGCTTCAATCATTCGAAACTCATCTTTTGCAGTTGCAATGCCGGGCGAGCCGGAAGTAGCTGCAAATCCCGCTGGCTGGACGTCGGTGAAACCAATCAGGGCTACTGAAATCCCGCGTTTCTCCAATATGACCGGTTTCAAAGCGTCGGACAGGTTCTTTCCGCCGCCGGTGATTTTGATACCCTGTTCCGAGAGCAATTTAAGCGTGTCGAGCATTCCTTTTGCGCGGTAATCCATGGTGTGGTTGTTGGCCAGATTGACCACATGCACGCCGCTTTCGCGGAACACTTGGGGCCATACGCTATTTTTGGCGCGGAGAATGAAATCTTTTCCGGCGCGGACATTCTTGACAGTTTTGTGACGGGTTGTAAGTGTTGAACCGGTGATGGGTTCCTCCAAATTGATATATACAATATCCGCGGACCTAAATTCTTCTTCGACATGTTGAAAGAAATCTTCCGGTGGTGAAAATGGTGCGCGCCAGGACGATTCGGGGAGGACATCGCCGGTAACGATGAGTGAAACGCTGTCCGTCGAGCAGACAATTTCAGTGCTGAACCGGACATTGAACCCAGGTCCCGCCGACCAGGCAGGGCATACAGCAAGGCCGATGAGCAACGATACGAACGCGGCTATTTGTAAATACATTCGAGATCCATCAGTTCAAAAGGTTTCAGACCGATTTCAAAATATTGACTGCCTTCGAAAGATTCGGTCCGGATTTTGTCGCCGCGTGCGCTATAAAGAGAAACTTTGAATTTGTCCGGACGGTCGGAGAACGGGAGCTTGATTTTCAAGCTGGTTTCCGTCGGCGCCAGAGCTACGACATGAGTGCGATTCGCGGTGACATTTGCCAGAGTCGGCGACTGCAATGCCCCGCGCATGAGCGCCGAGAGGAAAAACGCGGCCTCCATGTGCAGGAAATTGCCGTTGACAAGATAGACGTTGTCCGACTTCAGAATCATGGCCATGGTTTCGTTGCCGAGAAGTTCGGACAGCACTACGTCGCCCTGCTGACCGCTGACTTGTCCGGCGCGGATGGATGTCATGCCGAGCCGGGCACGCGTGCGGGAAGTTTTCCATTGGATGTCTTTGTTGCGGATACGGGTGGACTTGGGAATATCAGCAATCCAGCCCACTTCGGTCGCGGGAATCTTGAACCGTTCGCGGAGCGGTTTCCAGCGGCTGAGATTGAGTATTACCGTCAAGGGATGGAGGATGACCGGACCGTAGAACCGGCTCTTTTTGCTGTCCATAAGATGAAGTATCTCGTCGAAAAACCGCAGATTTTTCAGCCATTCGTCGCTGTTCAGAATGTAGTAAAGTTCGGCTCCTTTATAAAGCGAACAGTAGGTCACTTTAACTTCGTATCCATTGGCAAGAAGCGCGTTCATCACAGGAGCGAGATAATCCGAGTATGAGATATCGGGGTCGGGCTCGGAACTGAGCACGAGATTGGCCACGGGTTTTTTAGGCGGCTCCTGTTTGGACATTTCCGAGTAAAGTTCCATAAGGTCAGACTTGGCAGAGCGATCGAGACTGAACCGCTGAGGGTCGTAGAGTTCGTGGCTTTCCGAGGGAGGATAGAGAAAAAAACCGCGCGGCGCGTACTGCATGGCGCGATACATCATCAGATTGTGCAGATAGCCGGTATTGGACTCGGTGTGCACGGAAACTGCGGACCAGATTTCCTTGTCCAGAGTGCGGGCGAGCGAGTACATGAGGTCGCCGTATGCCAGAGGGGGATACGGACTGTTGCCGCTGCCAAGTTCAGGGCCGGGCAGATCATCGAGTACGAGCCACCGTCCGGGAGATTTGACCATAGTCGAGTCGGGTTCAAAAGCAGTGGTAACGTACCGTTCCATACTGGGCAGAAATGTGAGGAGATTCATTTTCTTGCGGCCCGCGCCGAGACTGAGATGCAGCATGGTCTGCACCTCCTGCGTGTATGCCTCGGATGTGACATCGTCGAAGAGATAGCTTTCCTGCAAGTCAAGAGTGATTTCGCCGATTTGTTTGGGAGTGGGCATTTTGAACCGCGACGGTTTTTTGTCGTCCTGAGCCAGACGCCGGGACAGCACGGAGAGATTAAGGTAAACTGCCGGGTTCTTTATCCCGTCGGTCTTGCACCATTTGGTCCATGCGGCCAGCGCCGGAGTAAGCGCGTCAGACGGCTGGAGCCAGCGCAATTTTTCCATCACTTGCGACTTGAAATAGTAGTTGCTTTGCGAATCAAGCACTTCAAGATCCAGTCCGGAGTATCCCATTTTTTTAAGCTGATTGAAATAGGCGTCATAAGAACCGAAACGCTTGAGGTTCCACACTTTATCACTGAGGATGAAAACAGGTTCTGAGGGACTTTTTGCAGAGTCAACGGCGAAGAGGAATTTGGGCAGG
>CAYHWZ010000275.1:0-3636 GCA_964359975.1 uncultured Elusimicrobia bacterium
CTCATTATACTATTTTTATCGTACGCGTACGATAATTCATGTGCAGAGGTCTTTCCTATCCGTTCGTCACGCAGAAAATCGTAGGTCTCCATCATCACTTCCATCTGCGGGCGGTCCAGTTCGTCCGCAAGACCTTCCACACGTCTCATTGCTTCGTGAGGGTTCAGGCACACATAGGTGGAGGCGCGGTTCAGTTTCGCAAGCAGTTTTCCCTTTCTGATATAGCGGTCTGTTTCGGTCGGGTTGCAGAAATGAAGCGCAACGCGGCATTCCCATAGCTGTTCCTGTCTTGCGGTCATGGGATAGGATGTGCGGTCAATGAGCAGAGCCAGTCTGGCCGGTTCGAGTTCCAGTTCTTTAAGTGTATGGTTGAGAAAACTGTCCAGCAGTACCAGTTGTACGGTATGGAGAGTGTCGGGCACGCCCGACGAACGGAGGGGGTCGTAGTCGTGCAGGAGCGCGGCCACGGCGAGTTCGAGACGGTCGGCGGCGCTGCTCAGGTCCGGGTCGAGCGGCACGGACTGAGTGAGCAGGGCACATTCGATGCTGTGTTCCAGGCAGTGGTACCCTTTGCCCACCCAGTCGTTGCGCCGGAAATCCTTTTCAAGGATGCTGTAAAGCCGGTCGAGAATTTCAATTTTTTTCGCGTCCACCCAGATTGCGGTTTTTTCAAGGAACGCCTGGTAAAGATTGTCGGTGTAGTTCGCAGGTGCAAGCTTGTTCTTGAAATTTCTCAGCCGGGCTGTACGCTGTGTGTCGTTTTCAATATTCTTCATTTTAGTCCTCCCCCTTTATACGTGCCTGCCTGAACAGGTCAAACCAGAGACGGCTGAAAACCGCTGATGATCATGAAATATTGTTCGACCAGTTCCCACCTGCACTTGTATTGAATAGGCAGAGACATGGCGGTTTCTTCAACGCCCTGGTCGAGCAGATAGTTGTAGGTTTCGGCGAGGAGATACTGGCGGCGGAGACCGAGTTCGTCGGCAAGTCCTTCCACGCGTTTCACAACTTCGTGAGGAGTGAGGCAGACGTAGGACGCGGCACGTGTCAGGCGCGCGAGCAGGGTGCCCTTTTTAATAAGACGGGCGGATTCTTCCGGGTTGTTCAGTTTGTCAGCCACGCGCGATTCCCATAGTTTCCAGTCTTCAAAACTCATGGGGTGCATGGTGCGCTCGATGAGCAATGCAATTTTGAGCGGGTCGAGTTCCATATCCGCCAGCGTGTGCGTCAACGAACTGTCGAGCGTGATGAGTTTGACCGTGTGCAGCGGGTCCGGTGCGCCGTCAATACGGAGCGGGTCATAATCGTGCAGGAGCGCGGCGGCGGCGAGTTCCAGTCGGTCAGCGGGATTGTTCAGGGCAGGTTCGAGGGTGGCTTCCTGCGTGAGCAGGGCGCATTCGAGACTGTGTTCCAGGCAATGGTATCCCTGCCCGATAAATCCGGTCCGCTTATAATCTTTTTCTAGAATGGAGTAGAGTTTGTCGAGTGTGACCAGTTTCGGCATGGGAATCCATTCCGCAGCTTTTTCAAAAAACAGGCCGTAGACTTTGTCCAGATATCCGGCGGGTTCCATACGGCTGTGAATACGGTTGAGTTCCGACAATTTCTGAATGGATGATTCCTCAGATTCCATGATGATACCCTCCTCTGTACTGCTCATTTACCTGTTTCCAGTGTAGCTCCGGCGTGCTATCTTTGTCATTAACGAAATGTGAACAATTTGTAACGGTTGAAGCGGGCTCGCAAAATGTGATATTCTCTATCCATGACAAGTTTTGGGGAAGCAGCATGAAAAAGGCGATTGTACTTTTGTCCGGAGGGCTGGATTCGGCCACGTGTCTATACTGGACGAAAAGGCAGGGATACCGCCCGCACTGTTTGATTTTTGATTACGGACAACGTCACCGTCGGGAACTGCATAATGCGGCGGCGGTTGCAAAATCCGCGCGTGCCGAGTATCAGGTGGTGCGGTTCACCTTGCCGTGGGGCGGGAGTTCTCTGACAGACCGGAAAATCCGCCTGCTGAAAGACCGCAAGATCAGTAAAATGTCGTCGGGCGCTATTCCGTCCACTTACGTGCCGGCGCGCAACACGGTTTTTTTAAGTCTGGCGCTTTCGTATGCGGATGCGGTGCACGCCGGGGCCATTGTAATCGGAGCCAACGCGGTTGATTTCAGCGGGTATCCGGACTGCCGTCCGAAATTTATCCGTGCCATGCAGAGTGTGGCTATTGCCGGGACACGCATGGGGAGCGGGGGAAACAAAATTAAAATCCTGGCGCCGCTTATCAAGCTTTCCAAGAAACAGATTGTGCAGACGGGTTTGAAACTTGGCGTGCCGTACAAGCTGACCTGGTCATGCTACAGCGGAGGACGCGTGCCGTGCGGTAAGTGCGACAGTTGTCTGCTCCGTGCCCAGGGATTTGAACAGGCAGGCGTGCCGGACCCGGCCCTGTAAAAACGAGGTGTATAAAATGAAAATCAACGCAACTATCAGCCGTGCCACTGCGCGCAAAGGTCTCGACGCAAAATTGCCCGCGCTCGAAGTTTTTCCCAACCAGTTTAAAAATTATTCCATCACGCTTGTTGTGCCGGAATACACGTCGGTGTGCCCGAAAACAGGTCTTGCGGATTTTGGCACACTCACGCTGACATACGTGCCCAACCAGTGGTGCGTGGAACTGAAATCATTCAAGTATTACATCCACGCGTACCGCAATCTGGGGATATTTTATGAAAACGCGGTCAACCGCGTGCTGAATGATTTTGTCGCTGTCTGCCGCCCGAAATCCGCGCAAATCAAAGGTGAGTTCACCCCGCGCGGCGGCATCCGTTCAATTGTGGACGCGTATTACGGGAAGAAACGCTGAAAACACGTCATTCCCGCGAATGCGGGAATCCATCAAAATACGTCATTGAGCAAGCACCCCTGTGTCTATATTTTAGCCAGCAGCCGGAAAAAGAATATCAAGAAGTGGTATCGAGCATGGAAGCTGGCACTGGTTGAGAAAGTAAATCCTGCCTGGAAAGATCTGTATCCGGAAATAATATGAATGGATTCCCGCATTCGCGAGAATGACGGCAAAGGATATTCAGCAGCGTTGTCCGTTACTGCATACTGAATGCTGGCTGGTGTGCTTTTTTGTTGTGTTACGGCAGCTGCTGGACCAGTTCTCCGTAGGAGTCGGGTCTGCGGTCGCGGAAAAATTGCCATATGTTCCGCACTTCCAGAATCATGTCAAAGTCAAGGTCCGCGGTGATCAGCTCGTCTTTGTTGCGGCTGGCCTGTGCAACGAACTGTCCGCGCGGATTGACGAAATAGGACTGGCCGTAAAATTCACCGATGTTCCAGGGTTGTTCGCGGCCCACGCGGTTGATACATCCCATGAAATACTGGTTCGCCACGGCATGCGCCGGCTGTTCCAGTTTCCACAGATATTCCGAAAGTCCTGCCACGGTGGCGGAAGGGTTGAACACGATTTCAGCGCCGTTCAGTCCGAGTATGCGCGCTCCGTCGGGGAAATGGCGGTCGTAGCAGATGTACACGCCGACCGTGCCGTACCGCGTTTTAAATACAGGGTATCCGGTGTTGCCCGGCTTGAAATAAAACTTTTCCCAAAAGCCCGGTGCGCAG